>CAMOLV010000151.1 GCA_946619045.1 uncultured Coriobacteriales bacterium
TGGCGATGTTGGCGCTGATCTCGTCGGCCGCCTCGTTGGCGATCTGGCCGCCGTTATCGTTGTAGACCTTGTAGCCGTTGTACGGCGCGGGGTTGTGGGAGGCGGTCAGGACGATGCCCGCGGAGGTGTGCAGGTGGCGCACCGCGAAGGACAGCGTGGGGACGGGCTCGATGCGCGGGTACACGTAGACATGCACGCCGTTGGCGGCCAGGACGCCGGCGGCGACCTTCTGGAACTCCTCGCCCTTGAGGCGGGAGTCGCGTGCGAGCGCGAGGGTGGGGTTCTCGTAGTGAGCGTTGAGGTAGTCGGCGACGCCCTTGGTGGCCTGGGCCACGACGTACTCGTTCATGCGGTTGGTGCCCACGCCGAGCGTGCCGCGAAGGCCCGCGGTGCCGAACTCGAGGCTGCGGTAGAAGGCGTCGAAGAGCTTGTCCTCGTCGCCGGCGGCGATAAGAGCGTCGAGCTCCTCCTTGAGGTCGGGGATCGCGACCTTCTCGGCCCAGAGATCGACCTTCGCCTGGATTGCGCTGTCCATGTTGCTTATCCCTTCGTTCGAGCGGGTCTGTGCCCGCAAAACTACCATCATTTCTATGTTATCCAACATGGCGCCCCGCGGGGGCGCCAAGATGGGAAACGCTGCGGTATTTGCCCGTTAGCGCATGGCGTAGAACCCGCGCAGATCGGCGCCCATCGCATGCAGCGTGGGCTCGTCCACGTAGGCCATATGGCCGCAGCCGTAGCGGTACCAGCGGATGCGCTGCTTGAGTGCGGGCGAGAGGAACTGGCAGCTGATGTCGTGGACCACGTTCCAGAACGTGGTCGCGGCGTCGTAGCGGCCGCCGATGATCGCGAGCTTGCAGGTGGGGTTGCGGCGGAGCGCCGTCGCGAGGTCCACCGCGACGTTGGGAGCGTCGGCAGGCCAGCCCGTGCCCGGCTCCTCATGCGACCACTTCCAGGTCTTGTTGACCTTCTCGTAGTTGCCGCCGAGGTACGTGGCCGGGCCGCGGTAGCCCAGCTCCTCGGAGCAGAACCGGCGCAGCGCCATGATCCAGTTGGCGTCGAGCGCGTCGTCGGAGGCATCCTCGCCCATCGCGAAGAAGTCGCCCTGCACGGGGGAGGGGGAGTCGGAGGTGAAGCGCATGTCGAAGCGCCCGCACACGCGCTTCTCGGCACGCAGGAGCTCGGTGCGGAAGTCACCGAGGTCGATGCGCAGATGGTGTTCGAGGATATGGTCCACGGAGAGGCCGATGAAGGACGACATCTCCTCGGCAACCGCGCGCTCGCGCTCGGCGCCCAGGCGGTCGCCGCGGAGCAATGCAGGCGCGAGGACGTCCTCGTTCCATGCCATGGCGCGGTCGAACCACTCGTCGACGTCGACGCCCTGCCCGGCCTTGCCGAAATGCTGCGCCGTCGCCGCGAACGTGGGCATCATGCCCAGGTAGTAGGTGTCGCTGCCAGGCTGTACCTGCATCCAGTCGAAGAGGGCGGAGAGCATCACGACGCCTGTGACCTTGACGCCGCGCTCGCCGAGCACGCGCATGAGCACCGCGTTGCGCACGGTGCCGTACGACTCGCCGAAGAGGTAGACGGGGCTCGACCAGCGGCGGTTCTCCTCGAGCCAGGTGCAGATGGCGCGCGCGAAGGCATCGGCGTCGCCGTCGATGCCGAAGACGGCCTTCGTATCGGCGCCCTCCGCGAAGCGGGACCAGCCCGTCCCGAGGGCATCGAGGAAGACGAGGTCGGAGTCGCGCAGGAGCGTCTCGGGGTTATCCTCGAGCGGGGCATCGGCGTGCAGGTGGTTGAGGCCGTCGGTGGCGACGCGCTTGGGGCCGATGCCGCCGAAGTTGATGGGCACCGATGCAGATCCCGGGCCTCCGTTGTAGGCGAAGGTGACGGGACGTGCTGAATCGACTGCGCCGTCGGCGTCGAGGGCGGCATAGGCGAGCGAGAACATCTTGCCGATGAGCGTGCCCGCATCATCGCGCACATCGACATGCGCCGCGGTCGCGCGGTACGCGATCTCGCCACCGTCCGTCCCGTGCCAGACAAGGTCTGCGGTCGCGGTTGCGGGAACCTCGAGCGCGTTGTCCGCGGCGACGCTCAGGAACTCGGGCTTGGCCTTCTTCTCTGCGGTTTCCTCTGCCATATCGGCTCCTTCCAAGACAAGGCTGTAGCTTCCGAGCATTATCTTAGCCGAGGTGCCCGTGCGCTGCCGCGTCAACGTATGATGGTGGGCAGCAACAGACGGAGGGGGCGGATCGTCCGCCCCAGCCAGTGGAGGTAGCACGTGGAATTCACCGCAACATGCCCCGGAGGGTTCGAGGATCTGCTCGCAGGCGAGCTCAAGGTGCTCGGCGCCGAGAAGGTCAGGCCCCTGCGCGGCCAGGTCTCGTTCGAGGGAGGCCTCGGCACGGGTCTTGCCGTTTGCCTGAGGTCGCGCATCGCTTCGCGCGTGGTCGCGGTCCTCTCCCGCATCGACGCCGCCGATTCCGCGGGCCTCTACGATTCGCTCTCCGCCCTCGCATGGGAGGACGAGCTCGATCCGCGCGCGACCTTCATGGTCGACGCCCACGGCACCAACGACAAGCTCAAGAACACGCAGTTCATCGCCGAGCGCGCGAAGGACGCGATCGTCGACCGCATCTACGCGCGCACCGGCGCCCGTCCGTCGGTCGACCGCGAACGCCCCGCCACGGTGATCTCGCTGCGCCTGCACAACCAGCGTGCGGCGGTGGGCATCGTGCTCTCCGGCGCGCGTCCGCTCTTCTCGCGCGGTTGGGGTTCTGCCAAGCAGATCGGCATCAGAAGCGATTACGCCGCGGCGCTGCTCGCCCTGAGCGCATGGGACGGCGCATCCCCGCTTGCCATCCTCACGCATGGCGAGGCGCTCGCCGCCGAGGCGGCGATGATCGCCTGCGGCGTCGCGCCGGGACTTCTCCGCCAGGGCTTCGGCTGCGAGGCCTGGAAGGGCTTCGACCGCAATCTGGCCGAGATGCTCATCGCCGATGCCCGCGCCGAGCGCCGCGAAGCCGCCGCACCCCTCCTCGTCATGGGTGAGAAGCCCGCGGGCGTCGCGCGCATGCGCAAGCGCCTCCACGAGCTCGAGCTCGATGCCGAGATCATCCGCGCAGAATCGTCCGATGCGGCGGAGGTGGGCGCCCTTATCATCGACTCCTCGTGGATCTACGACGACGCGTTCGCGCAGGAAGCTGCCGTCGACGAGCTCGCAGAGCAGATGCTGCTCGCGGCACCTGCCGAAGCGCACGCCGTGCTCTTCTCCCGCAGCGGCATGGCCTCGATGCTGGGAGCCGAGCCGCTCGAGAAGCGGACCGCCGTGGTCGGCCGCTCCGATGCGGTCATCGAGGTCGTGGAAGCCGGTTCCGCCAAACCGCGCCCGCGCGTCTCGTGCAAGGCGCCCGATGGGCAGTCCCGCGACGTCGCCGTTGCGATTCCCGCATCCGACCAGTTTGCCGCACGTCTCGCCAAGGTCGCCCGCGAGCGGCGCAAGTGGGCGGCGCGCGAGGACATCTCCTGCTACCGCGTCTACGATGCGGACCTGCCGGATTATGCGGCTGCGCTCGAGATCTACGGAAACCTCGACGAGCCCGACGACTCCTGGCTCTCGATCTCGGAATACGCACCTCCCGCGTCGGTCGATGCGGAGCTCGCCCGCAAGCGGCTCGGCGATATCGTCGCCATCGCGCCCGTCGTGCTGGGCGTCGATCCGCGCCACGTGAGCCTGCGCACGCGCACCCGCGCGCGCGGCGGCTCGCAATACTCCGCCGAGGGCGCGGAGGAGACGCACAACGTGCGCATCATCGAGGAGGGCGGCCTGCTGTTCGAGGCCGACTTCGGCGCCCGCCTCGATTGCGGCATCTTCCTCGACCACCGCGACACGCGCGCCGAGCTCCGCGAGATGATGAAGCAGGCGCCCGGGCGCAAGCGCTTCCTCAACCTCTTCGCCTATACCGGCACGGCGACCTGCTACGCAGCCGATGGGGGAGCGCGGGAGACGACCACGGTCGACCTGTCGCGCCCCTCGCTCGATTGGGCGAAGCGCAACATGGCGCGCAACGGCTTCAAAGGCTCCGAGCACCGCTTCGTGCAGGCGGATGTGCTCGCCTGGGTGGACGAGCAGCGCCATGCGCTCGGTGCGAGCCGCTACGAGCTCGTCTTCTGCGATGTGCCCACGTTCTCGAACTCCGCGCGCATGCGCAAGAGCTCGTTCGACGTGCAGCGCGACCACGCCGAGCTGCTGATCGGCGTCTCGCGTCTGCTTGCCGAGGACGGCGTCTGCGTGTTCTCGTGCAACCTGCGCACGTTCAAACCCGACGTGGAGAAGCTCGG
>CAMOLV010000152.1 GCA_946619045.1 uncultured Coriobacteriales bacterium
TGGCCGCCGACCTCATGGCCCAGGCCGAGCACGACCCCATGGCCGCCTGCTACCTCGTCACGCGCGACGCCGAGCTGGTTCCGCAGGTGCTCGCCCAGATCGACGAGCTTCTCGCCCAGAGCCCGCGCGCCGAGATCACCCGCGCCTCGCTCGACGACAACGGCGTCTGCGTGGTGTGCGACTCGCGCGAGGCCGTGCTCGACACCGTCAACCTCATCGCCCCCGAGCACCTCGAGCTGCACTGCGACGACGCAGACGACCTGCTCGACGGCGTGCGCAACGCTGGTGCCATCTTCGTGGGCCCGTGGAGCTCGGAGCCGCTGGGCGATTACGTCGCCGGCCCCAACCACACGCTGCCCACCGGCGGCACCGCGCGCTTCTCCAACCCGCTCGGCGTGTGGGACTTCGTCACGCGCTCCACGGTCATCCGCTATTCGCCGCAGGGCGTGCTCGACGATGCGCCGGCCACCGAGACGCTCGCCGCGGGCGAGGGCCTCTGGGCGCACGGCCTCTCCGCGCGCCTGCGCCGACAGAAGCTCGAGGCGGGTGGCGCCGATGCGTGATATCAAAGAGCTCATGAGGCCGAGCGCCGCCGTGCTCGAGCCCTACGATCCCAAGTTCACCCCCGTCGAGATCAACCTCTCGGCCAACGAGAACTGCTACGCGCCGGTCGACATCCACGACAAGGTCATGCGCGAGCTCGAGCTCACGCCCATGAACCGCTATCCCCAGCCGCTCGCCCCGCGCCTGCGCAAGCATATCGCGGCGCTCTATCGGGCGACTCCCGAGCAGGTCATCGTGGGCAACGGCGGCGACGAGCTCATCTTCAACCTCTTCCTCGCCTTCGGCGGGGGAGGGGCCAAGATCGTCAACTGCCCGCCCACGTTCTCGATCTACCGTCTCTACGCCGAGCTCTGCGAGTGCACGGTGGTCGATGTGCCGCGCGACCCCAAGACGTTCGCGCTGGACGAGCCCGCGCTGCTCGCGCAGGCGGCAGACGCGCGCATGACCATCGTCACCACGCCCAACAACCCCACGGGCACGCTCACGGGCCTCGACTTCATCGAGAAGCTCTGCGCTGCGGCCGAAGGGCTCGTCCTCGTGGACGAGGCCTACCTCGAGTTCGCCGACGCGCCGAGCGCCGCCAAGCTGCTCGACCGCTTCCCCAACCTCATCGTGCTGAGGACCTTCTCCAAGGCGTTCGGCCTGGCCGGATGCCGCGTGGGCTACGTGCTCGCGTCTCCTGCCGTCATCGATGCGCTCGCAGCGGTGCGCCAGCCCTACTCGGTGAACGTCCTCTCGCAGATCGCCGCCGAGACGGTCCTCAAGCAGCTACCGCGCGTCCAGGAGCTCGTCGCCGAGATCGTCGAGCAGCGTGCGTTTCTCAGCGAGGAGCTCTCCAAGTTCGACGAGCTCACCGTGTGGCCCAGCGCCGCGAATTTCCTGCTCGTGCGCGTGCCGCATGCCCATCGCGTGTGGGAGACGCTCCGCGACGAGCATTCCATCCTCGTGCGCGACTTCTCGTCCACACCCGGCCTCGAGGGGTGCCTGCGCATCACCGTGGGCAGGCCCGAGGAGAACGTGGCTGTGGTCGAGGCATTCATGGATATACTGGCATTGGCCGAGGATTGGGAGGATGAGTGACATGGCACGCACCGCGCAGATCAACCGCGTAACCGGCGAGACCAAGATCGACCTCTCGATCGACCTCGACGGCGCAGGCTCCTACACCATCGATACGGGCGTCGGGTTCTTCGACCACATGCTCACGGCCCTCTCGCGCCACTCGCTCATCGACATGGTCGTGCACGTGGAAGGCGACACCTGGGTGGACGACCACCACACCGTCGAGGACACGGGCATCGCGCTGGGTCAGGCTCTGCGCGCCGCGCTCGGCGACTGCAAGGGCATCCGCCGCTTCGGCAACGCGATCGTCCCGCTCGACGAGGCGCTCATCCTGGCGTCCGTCGATATCTCCGGCCGCGGCGGCCTCTACTGGGATGTGCCGATCGAACCCGCCAAGGTGGGCACCTTCGACACCGAGCTCGCGCAGGAGTTCTTCGTCGGGCTCGCGCGCGAGGCGGGCATCACGCTCCACCTGCGCAAACTCGCCGGCACCAACGCGCACCACATCATCGAGGCCACGTTCAAGGCGTTCGCGCGCGCGATGCGCACGGCCTGCGAGGACGACCCGCGCGTCTCGGGCATCCCGTCCACGAAGGGCGTGCTCTAGATGGCGCCGCGCATCGTCATCGTCGACTACCACAAGGGGAACCTCCTCTCGGTGGCGCGCAGCCTCTCCGACGTGGGCGCCGATGTCGAGGTGACCGACGACCCGGCTAAGATCCGCGCAGCGTCCGGCCTGGTGCTTCCCGGCGTGGGCAGCTTCGAGGACGCGATGGGCTACATCGCCGAGTCCGGCGAGGGCGCGGCGATCGCCGACGTCATCGACCGCGGCGTGCCGTTTTTGGGCATCTGCCTGGGCCAGCACCTCATCATGGAGAGCGGCGACGAGGCCCAGAGCGGCTTCTGCCCCGGGCTCGGGCTCGTGCCCGGAACCGTGCGGCGCCTCGACGACGCCGTGCTCAAGGTGCCGCATGTGGGCTGGGACCAGCTCGAGATCACCGAGCATGGTCGCGCGTGCCCGCTGCTCGCCGGCATCGAGGACGGCGCGCACGTCTACTTCACGCACAGCTACGCGCTCGCCGAGGACGTCGACCCGGCGATCGTGGCCACCTACACCGACTACACGCGCCGCTTCCCGAGCACCATCTGGCGCGACAACGTCTTCGCGATGCAGTTCCACCCCGAGAAGTCCTCGCGCGTGGGCCTGCAGATCCTGCGCAACTTCGCCGACCTCGTCGCGGGAGGTCCCGCATGATCGTGTTCCCCGCCATCGACCTCATCGCCGGCAAGGTCGTGCGCCTCGAGCGCGGCGACCGTGCCCGCATGAAGGTCTACTCCGACGATCCCGTCGCCGTGGCCGAGACGTTCCGCGCGGCCGGCGCCCGGTGGATCCATGTGGTCGACCTCTCGGCGACGCTCGAGGAGGACGCTGCAGCTCAGACTGCCAATGCGGCGGCGATCGAGGGCATCTGCGCGGTCGAGGGCATCCAGGTGGATGCCGGCGGCGGCGTGCGCTCGATGGCCGCCTTCGAGCGGCTGCTCGGTCTTGGCGTCAAGCGCGTGGCGGTGGGCACCGCCCTCGTGCGCGACCCCAGCTTCGCCCGCGCGGTCGCCGCAGAGCATGCCGCGAACGCCGTGGCCGACGTGGCCGCCCGCGACGGGCAGGTGCGCGTGAACGGCTGGCGCGAGGCCGAGGCGCTTCTCGCCGACGAGCTCATCGCACGTCTCGCCGACCTGGGCTTCCGCCACCTGGTCTTCACCGACGTTGCCCGCGACGGCATGCAGACCGGCATCGACACCGCCGCATATGCGCATATCGCCGAGGTCGCCGGGTTCCCGGTCGTGGCCTCGGGCGGCATCGCGTCCGTGGCCGACATCGAGGCGCTTGCCGCGCTCGGACCTGCCGTCATCGAGGGCGCCATCTGCGGGCGCGCCATCTTCGAGGGCTCGCTTGCGCTCGAGGACGCGCTGGCCGCGGCGAAGGGGGAGTGACATGCTCACCAAACGCGTGATCCCATGCATGGACGTCAAGAACGGCCGCGTGGTCAAGGGCATCAACTTCGTCGACCTGCGCGACGCGGGCGACCCCGTGGAGCTCGCGAGCGTCTACGACCGCGAAGGCGCCGACGAGGTCATCTTCCTCGACATCACCGCCACCTCCGACGACCGCGCCACCACCATCGACCTGGCATCCCGCGCGGCCGCCGAGCTGCGCATCCCCTATACCGTGGGCGGCGGGTTCCGCGACATCGCGGGCGCCCGCACCATGATCGCGGCCGGCGCCGACAAGATCTCGATGTGCTCCGCCGCGCTGCGCGACCCGGAGCTCATCACCCTCGCGAGCAGGGCGTTCGGCAGCCAGGCGGTTATCGTCGCCATCGACGCCAAGCGCGTGGGCGACGGCGACAAGTGGGAGGCCTACGTTGCCGGCGGCCGCATCCCCACCGGCGTGGACGCGCTCGAATGGGCGGAGGAGGCCGCGCGCCGCGGCGCCGGCGAGATCCTGCTCACGAGCATGGACCGCGACGGAACGCAGGACGGCTTCGACATCCCGCTCACCCGCGCCGTAGCGCGACGCGTGCCCATCCCCGTCATCGCGTCGGGCGGCGTGGGCAAGCTCGAGCACTTCGCCGAGGGCGTCATCGACGGCGAGGCCGACGCGGTGCTCGCCGCGAGCGTGTTCCACTTCGGCAC
>CAMOLV010000153.1 GCA_946619045.1 uncultured Coriobacteriales bacterium
AGGTAGCAGGCGGCCATGGGGTCGTGCTCGGCCTGGGCCATGAGGTCGGCGGCCACGATGCGCGGGTCGGCCGCGGCATCCGCCACGACGCACACCTCGGAGGGGCCGGCGACCATATCGATGCCCACCATGTCGCCCGAGACGGCGCGCTTGGCGGCCGCCACGTAGGCGTTGCCGGGACCCACGATCACATCGACCGCGGGGATGGAGGCGGTGCCGTACGCCGCGGCGCCGATGGCCTGGGCGCCGCCCACCGCATAGACCTCGTCCACGCCCGCGACGGCAGCCGCCGCCAGCGTGAAGCTCGAGATCTCGCCGTCCTTCTGCGGCGGGGTGAGCATGATGACGCGCTCCACGCCCGCGACCTTGGCGGGGATGGAGTCCATGAGCACCGTGGACGGGTACTGGGCGCGGCCGCCGGGCACGTAGAGCGCGGCGGAGAGCACGGGCTTGACGCGCACGCCCAGGCGCACGCCGTTGGCGCGCTCGTAGCTCCAGTCGTGCTCGAGCTCGTGCTCGTGGAACTCGCGGATCTGGGCCGCCGCGTGGCGGAGAGCTGCAAGGAACTCGGGGCCGACGGCGTCGCAGGCGGCCGCGATCTTCTCGGCGGGCACGCGGAACTCGGCAGGGCAGGTGCCGTCGAAGCGCGTGGTGTACTCGCGCACGGCCTCGTCGCCGCGCTCGCGCACGTCGGCCACGATGGCCTCGGCGGATGCGACGACCTCGGCGGGAAGGGCGCCGGCAGCGCGCAGGTCGCTGCGCGAGAGACGGTCGGAACCGTTCAGATAGAGCGTCTTCATGGTGTGCTCCTCTCAGCGTGCGGAAAGGCGGTCCGCGAGCGCGCGGACGCGGGAATCGCAGCGGTAGGCGGCGGGGCTCGCGAAGAAGCGGGCGGAGAACGACATGACCTCGTCGACCACCACGAGGTCGTTCTCGGCGAGCGTGGTTCCGGTGGCGGTGATGTCGACGATGCGGTCGGTCATGCCCAGGAGCGGCCCCAGCTCGATGTTGCCGTGCAGGACGACGATGTCGACCTGCTGGCCGATGCTCTCGTAGTAGGCGCGCGTGAGGCGCGGGTACTTGGTGGTGACGCGCACGGTGCCGCGCCACGCCTGCGTGCGCTCGACGGCGCCCTGGGCGGATGCGGGCTCGGCAACGCAGAGCTTGCAGCCGCCGAAGCCGAGGTCGACGAGCTGGACGAGGTCGAGGTCGGCCTCGAGCAGGGAGTCGCTGCCGCAGATGCCGCAGTCGGCGCCTCCGTGGGCCACGAACGCGGGGGCGTCGGTGGCGCGCACGATGACGTACTCCACGTCGCCGCACGCGATGATCAGCTTGCGCCCGGGGTTCTCGAGCTCGCCTATGGGCAGGCCCGCCGCGGCGAGCGCCTCGATGGAGCCCTTGAGAAGCGAGCCCTTGGGCACGGCGATGCGCAGCGGGCGGGCGGTTCCGTCGGTGCGGGCGGAGACGATGCCCGACGCGCCCTGCTCGCCGAGGACCTCCTGCAGGCGCTCGAGGGAGAGCGCGAAGCCGCAGGCCGAGACACCGTCGCGGCCGAAGTTGCGCAGCACCGAGTCGTAGCGGCCTCCGGTGGCGACTGCCGCGGCGATACCGCTGGAATAGCCCTTGAAGATGAGGCCGGTGTAGTAGTCGAAGGAGTTCATGACCGAGAAGTCGAAGCTCGCACGGCCGGCGGCGAAGAGGCCGGCGGCGCCTTGGGCGAGCTCGGCGAGCTCGGCGGTGCCGCGCTGCTCGGCGGGCACGCCGGCGGCGGCGAGCAGGCCATCGATCGCGTCGATGCACTCAGGTCCGCCCGAGAGGCGCACGAGGCTCTTGAGCGCACGGGCGCCCTCGGCCGTGAGCGCGGGCGTCGCGGAAACGAGCTCGTCGATGGCCACGAAATCGGAGTTGTGGACGAGGCGCTTGACCTTCCTGCGGAAGGCCTCGTCGGGAGCGATGGCCGCGAGCAGCGACTCGAGCGGAGTCACCGAGCCCAGCACGATGCGCCAGCCGGGCACGTCGAGGGTCTCGAGCACCTCGGCGAGCAGGTCGACGGCCTCGAGCTCGGCCTTGGAGCCCTTCTCGCCCACGAGCTCGATGCCCGCCTGCGTGAACTGGCGCGGCTGGCCGCCGAGCTGGGCCTCCTCGCGCACGACCGGCGCCTGGTAGCGCAGGCGCACGGGCAGGTCCTCGGCGCGGACGCGGCCGGCGATCATGCGGGCGATGGGCAGCGTGCTGTCGGCGCGCAGCGTCAGCAGGCAGCCGTCGGAGTCGAAGAGCTGGAACGGCGATTCATCGATCGCGCTGCCCTGCTCGAGGATGTCGCGCACCTCGAGGAGGGGCGTCTCGACCGGGAGGTAGCCATGATGCGCGAAGCACTCCCGGATGGTGGTGGAGATGCGCTCGCGGACGAGCGCCTCGTGGGGCAGGATATCCCTGAAGCCCGATGGTGTTGATAGCGCCACAGCATGCCTCCCTTCGTTGTGTAGGTCCGAAAAATGTAGCATACGTGGAGCTACGCCGCGAAACGGGCACCAAGACGTAACACGGCTGCCCAGCTCGGACACAAGGGGGAGGTTTCTGTCCAAAAACGAGAAGGCCCCGCATTCTCCGCGGGGCCTTCTTCTTTGAGGCAAACGGACCGCCCATCTGCCAGGCACCGTCTCAATGCAGGTTGAGTCGGTGGCAGATGCGGCCCCTTGCCACTGTCTCAATGCGCACCGAATCGGGGGGAAGAGAGATTGACCTGCTGTTTCTTTCAAATGCACCGACTCAATGCAGGTTGAGTCGGTGCCTCTGACCCCGACTCAGTTCCCAAAGAGGACTCGAACGCGCCTCGGGCATGACAACGGGCACCCCTTCGCCTCGGACCTGTCCCCAGCTGTCTCTGAGACAAAAGGAACCGTCCCCACTGTCTCAGGCGCGATCGAGGCGCTCGTGCACCGTTCGGCGGAAGCGCAGCAGCACGCCCGCGCAGAGCAGGTCGCAGAACACATACGTGACCAGCGCGTTGAGCCAGAGGCCGTCGAGTCCGAGCGGCCACAGCAGGAAGAGCGCCGCCACGGGGAACACGCACACCATGAAGACCGAGACGAACGACGCGAGGCGCACCTGCCCCACCGCGATCATGAACGACTGCGTGGCGAACGCGAGCCACTTGATCAGCAGCGACCACGAGAAGAGCTCCAGCGCATGCACGGCGAGCACCACGAAGTCGGGCTCGGAGTTGGGCAGGAAGAGCATCACCGTGGGCTCGGGCAGCAGCCTGATGGCCGCGAATCCCAGCACGCCGATGATCGCGCTCGTCGCGAAGCAGTACTTCTCGAGCGCCTTGACGCGGTCGAGCCGGCGCGCACCCCAGTTGTAGCCCACCGCAGGCTGCATCGCATCGACCGCGCCGTAGATGAGCATGACCACGATCGACTGCACCGTCATGATGATGCCGTACACCGACACGGCCACCTCGCCGCCCATGCGCACGAGCGCCGTGTTCATGAGGATCGAGAAGATCCTGCCCGAGGTGGTCTCGAGGAACACGGGCATGCCGTACTTGACGATCTCGGAGAGCATGTCGAGCGAGGGCTTGGGCATGGTGAATTTGAGGAGCATCCGCCCCTCGAAGAACGGCCAGAACGCCACCACGACCGAGATGACCATCGCGAGCGAGTATCCCAGCGCGGCCGACCAGATGCCCCAACCGAAGACGCCCATGAACAGCAGCTCGAGCACCGCTCCCGCAACCGCCATCGCCACGTTCACGAAGAAGCTCCGCTGGATGTGTCCGCAGATGCGCAGGAAGTTGTCGACCGAGTACGTGATCGTGGTGATGGGCAGGAAGATCGAGAAGACGCGCAGGTAGAGCGACGAGAGCTCTGCGAACTCCCCTTCCGCGCCCATGAGCGCCATCATCGCCGGCGCGCCGAGGAACAGCAAGAGGCCCATGATGAAGCCGGTCAGGATGTTGAGCACGCATGCGAACGAGAAGACCTCGTTGGCGTGCTCGTAGTCGCCCTTGCCCAGGCTGATCGAGATGGGCACGGCCGAGCCGGAGCCGATGAGGTCGCCCAGCGCGAAGCCGATGATGATGATCGGGATCGAGAGGTGCAGCGCGGCGAAGGCGCGCTCGCCGAGGAACGTCCCCACGAGGATGCCGTCGACCACCTCGAACGACGACGACACGAGCATGCCCGCGGCGCCGGGGATGGCTGCGCGCAGGAAGAGGCGGCCCGGGGAGGTCTTGGCGAAGAGCTCCTCGGACTCCTTGATGGTGTTGTCGACGGTCGGTTCCATAGGGGGATATGCTAGCCGAGCAGGTCAT
>CAMOLV010000154.1 GCA_946619045.1 uncultured Coriobacteriales bacterium
ATCATCCTCTGCAACATCTTCGGCAAGGGCATGGTCAAGGTCGTGCCCATCCTGCTGGGCGTCGTCGCCTCCTTCGCAGTCGCCGCCATCCTCGGCGATGTTGACTTCGCCGCCATCGCGGCTGCCCCCTGGGTTGGCCTGCCCATCGTGTGGGAGGACACCGCGCTGAGCCTCTTCACCAACGGCATGGATACCGGTCTCGCCATCACGGCCATCATCACCATCATGCCCATCGCCTTCGCCACGATGATCGAGCACATCGGCGATATCTCCGCCATCAGCTCGACCTGCAACCGCAACTACATCAAGGAGCCCGGCCTGCACCGCACGCTCCTCGGCGACGGCCTTGCCACCATCCTCGCCTCGCTGTTCGGCGCTCCCGCCAACACCACCTACGGCGAGAACACCGGCGTGCTTGCGCTCACCAAGGTCTTCGACCCGCGCGTCATCCGCATCGCCGCCGGCTTCGCGATCCTGTTCTCGTTCTGCCCCAAGTTCTCGGCAGTCATCGGCGCCATGCCCGCCTCCGTCATCGGCGGCGTGTCGCTCGTGCTCTACGGCATGATCTCGGCCGTCGGCATCCGCAACCTTATCGAGAACCGCGTGGACTTCACCATCACCCGCAACGTCCTCATCGCCGCCCTCATCTTGGTGCTCTCCATCGGCATTGCCAACAGCGCAGCCGGCGCCATCGTCATTCCGCTTGGCGCTACGTCCATCTCGCTCTCCGGCCTCGCCGTGGGTTCCATCGTGGGCATCGTTCTCAACGCCATCCTGCCTGAGAAATAATCCCACACACGGCATCGCGCTGAAGAAATAAAGCGGCTGCACCCTTTCGGTGCAGCCGCTTTTCTGATCGACCAGCTACGTTTTCCAACTCGACTTGGATATCTGGACAAAACTGCTTGGAATTCTATCTAGATTCCCAAGTGCGGTTGCTATCGGGCAGCCAGCTAGAAAAACATGACTTGGCCATCTGGATAGAACTCTCAAATCTTCTGTCCAGATGCTCAAGTCCGGTTATGTGGGGTCGCTCACAGGCTCTCAGCGGACCAAACTTTTAGTATCTGGACAAACGTCCCGAGAAAACTGTCCAGAACATAAAAGCCGGCTTCTGTCGCACTAACCCAGCTTTTAGGTTCTGGATAATAGCTCTGGCGCGTTTGTCCAGAATATAAAAGCCAGCCCCGTGTCTCTGCGCTTACAGGTTGAAGCAGCGCTGAAGGGCCCCAGTTTCGCCCAGCACGAGCATCGAGCAGTCCTCGGTAAGCGCCGTTTCTGCCGAGATGTTCATATCCAGGCGACCATCGCGCTTGAGCGCCATGATGTTGACGCCGAATTTGCGACGGACGTTGAGCTCGCCGATGGTTTTTCCCAGCCAGCGCTCCGGAATCCTGACCTCGAAGATCGAATACTGCTCGTCGAGGGGCACGTAATCGAGAATGTGGTCGGCGCTGTAGCGGATGGCCGTCCACCTGCCCATCTGCGCTTCGGGGTAGACGACCTGGTCGGCTCCGTTGCGGAGCAGGAACTTCTTCTGCACATCGCTCTCGGCACGCGCGACCACGAGCTTCCCGCCGAGCTCCTTCAGCAGCGAGGTGGTCTCGAGCGAGCTCTGGAAGTTATGGGCGATGGCGACGATGCACACGTCGAAGTTGCCCACTCCGAGCGACCTGAGGAACTCCTCGTTGGTGCTGTCGCCGATTTGCGCGTTGGTGACGAGCGGGAGTATCGCATCCACGCGCTCCTCGTCGCAATCGACGGCCATGACCTCATGTCCCAGCTCATCGAGCTTCGCTGCGACGTTCTGCCCGAAACGACCGAGACCGATAAGCAGAATAGACTTCATCTTCCCATTCCTTTATCCGACGGTGATGCTCTCGTGGGGGAGCTTGGATACGCTTCTGCGCTCCTTCGTGGCGGCGTAGATGATCGTGAGGCCGCCCACGCGGCCGATGAACATATAGAGCATGAGGATGATGCGCGACACCATGCCGAGGCTCGGCGTGATGCCCATGGTGAGGCCGACGGTGCCGATGGCGGAAGCACACTCGAAAAGGCAGGTCAGGTAGGGGATGCCCTCGATGAGGCAGATGGCGACGGCACCCAGCAGGGCGAGTCCGATGTAGAGCATGAAGATCGCCGAGGCCTGCTTGACGATGTCGTCCTCGATGCGGCGCCCGAAGGCGTTCGTCTCCTCCTTGCGGATGCACACGGCGCCGAAGTTGGCGGCGAGCACGGCAAGCGTCGTGGTCTTGATGCCGCCGGCCGTCGAACCGGGTGAGCCGCCGATGAGCATGAGGAGGATGGTGAGCGCCTGTCCCGGCTCGCTCATCTGCGAGAGGTCCTGCACGTTGAAGCCGGCGGTCCTCGTGGTGACCGACTGGAACAGCGCCGCGATCGTGCGCTCGCCAGCAGGGAGGTTGCCGTACTCGAAGAGGTAGAAGAACAAGGCCGGAGCCACGATGAGCGCGGCCGTGGTCACGAGGATGACCTTGCTCTGCATGGAGTAGCGCTTGACGCGGCGTCCGTTGGAGAAGATGTCGCCCCAGGTGACGAAGCCGATGCCGCCGAGGATGATCAGCAGCGAGATCGCGCCGGTGATCACGGGGTTCGTCGCATAGCCGCAGAGCGACGTGTAGGTGTTGCCCGGAGTCCCCATGATGTCGAAGCCCGCGTTGCAGAAGGCGGAGATGGACTCGAAGACGGCCATCCACACGCCGCGCAGACCATGCTCCGCGCAGAAGGTGGGCATCATCGCCAATGCGCCGATAAGCTCGGTGATGAAGGTGACTTTGAGGATGAAGACGGCCATCCGTGCCATGCCCTCCATCTTTGGCGCCGCGAAGGTCTCCTTGAGCATGCTGCGCTCCCTGAGCGAGATCTTCCTGCCCGAGGCGAGGGCGAAGGTGGCAGACGCCATGACCACGCCGAGTCCGCCCATCTGGATCATGAGGATGATGACCGCCTGGCCGAACGCCGACCACGTGGTGGCGGTGTCGTGGACGATAAGACCGGTCACGCACGTGGCCGAGGTCGCGGTGAAAGCGGCATCTGCGAGCGAGGTGGCGTGCCGGTCGAGCGTCGAGATGGGCAGCATGAGCAGGATGGTGCCCGCGAGGATGATGCCGGCGAATCCCAGAATGACAATCTGGAACGATGTGAGCTTCTTCGAAGGTGAAGCCGCCACGCTGTACGCTCCTTTAATCGCAGAACTCCGCCATACGGGATGGCGGAGCACAACGGGATAAGCTTACTTCTCCATGATGGAGACGATATGGAGCGGCTGTCGGAGCGGGCCCTAGCCGCGGGCCTCGCGAACGTCCTTGGCATCGACCTTGAAGCCGTGGTTCTTGGCGAACTCGACGGTGATGTCGACGGCGTTGGTCTCGCCGGCCTCGGCGATGCGGTTATGCAGGCGCTCGGAAAGCTGCGGATCATCGGCCAGGGCGCGCATGAACTTATCGTATTCCCTCTTGGACATGGTGGTGCCTTTCTCGTGCGTGGGTGCGTCTCAGCTGTTAACGATACCCTTTTCTCGCGTTGGACGCCACCATCTCCGCTTGCCGAACGTTGCGGGTGCCGATGGTCGAGGGCGAGGGTGGACATGCAGCGCGTTGGGATACACTGTCACGCAGCGGGCATTTTACGCGCGCACGTCGTAGGGGGCAGATGATGGGACTGTTCGAGAAGATCGGATTCAACCGTCGGCAGCAGTCGCTTAAGGACGCCGTGCCCTATGATCCCGAGACCCAGCGCCCCGTCATCCGCGCATCGATCTGCACGGGCGAGCGGGTCGCCGGCTTCAAGAACAAGGTCGACGGCCACTTTACCGAGGTCATGCTCATCCGCTCGGCTGAGGACGAGCGGCTGTTCAAGGAGACCTACGGCATCGACGAGCTCAAGACGGAGTATTGAAGGGTTGCGCAGTCAACGACCCGTTCGGATAAAAAGGATTCGAATCTGCGAGATCGCACGTCTTCCGGGAACGTACTAGAGGTTGTAACCAAGACGAGCCGCCGCAACGGCGGTGAAACCGGAAGGGTAACACCATGAGCGCAACCGACGAGACCCGCATGTTCGCCGAGGACTTCGAGCTGACCGACGAGACGCTCGAAGCTGTACAAGTAGACGCTCGCCTTTTGACCGTTTCGAACTCTGCGAACAAACTAACGGGTTCGACTGTGGGCCTTCTACCAACAGTTTTGCCTGTCGGTCCACCTCTGCTATAATGGACACGTACGGGGAGCTGGGGATTTGGCCCGGCTGAGAGGTGGAACCCAATTCCACGACCCAAG
>CAMOLV010000155.1 GCA_946619045.1 uncultured Coriobacteriales bacterium
GCGGTGTAGTAGGAGCGGCGGTCGGTGCACATGGCCATGAAGCACATGCCCAGCGCCACCATGCTCTTGCCGGATCCCGTGGGCGTGCCCAGGATCACATGGTTGCCTGCGGCGAGGTCGAGCAGGGCCTCCTCCTGATGCTCCCAGAGCTCCATGCCGCGCGACTCCGCCCAGCCCAGGAAGAGCTCGAGCGCCTCGTCGGCGGGGATGTTGGGGAAGTGCTCGTCATCGGGCCAGGGGACCAGCGCGCCGAGCGACCCGTAGGCGAACGGGCCGGTCTCCTCTTCTGTGCTCATGCGCCTCTCCCTCCTTCTGCGCCGCGTGTGGTAAGTATTTATCGTACCGCAAGGGGGCCTCGGGCCGCACTGGATTCGCGTTACACTAGGGGCGTTGTCTACCACCTCCGGGAAGGAGATCGAAATGGGCAAGCTCTCGGTTATGCAGACGGTTGAGGCGATGATCAAGCTCACGGCCGAAGGCAGGCCCTCGACGCTCATCGGCATCGGCCCCATGAGCCCCAACCTGCTGCAGGCGACGTTCGAGCTCGCCCGCGATTGCGATTTCCCGCCCATGTTCATCGCCAGCCGCAACCAGGTCGATCTCGACGAGCTGGGCGGCGGCTACGTGAACGGCTGGGACCAGTTCCGCTTCGCGGCCGACATCAAGGCCGCCGCCGAGGCCGTGGGCTACGAGGGCGATTACTACCTCTGCCGCGACCATGGCGGTCCCTGGCAGCGCGACGGCGAGCGCAACGCGCACCTGCCCGAGGACGAGGCCATGGAGCTTGCGCGCATCTCGTACAAGGCGGACCTCGAAGCCGGGTTCGACCTGCTCATGATCGACCCCACCAAGGATCCGTACCAGATCGGCAAGGTCATCCCGCTGGATGTGGTGCTCGCGCGCACCGTCGACCTCATCCAGTACTGCGAGGACGAGCGCAAGGCGCTGGGCCTGCCCGAGATCGGCTACGAGGTGGGCACCGAGGAGACCAACGGCGGCCTCACCTCCACCGAGAAGTACCGCGAGTTCATCGAACGCCTTAAGGTCGAGCTCGGCGCGCGCGGCCTGCCCATGCCCACCTTCATCGTGGGCCAGACCGGCACGCTCACGCGCCTCACCGAGCAGGTGGGCCACTACGATTTCGACAACGCGGTGTCGCTCGCCAAGATGGCCGCATCCTACGGCGTGGGCCTCAAGGAGCACAACTGCGATTACCTCGACGACGTCACCATGCTCATCCATGCGCCTGCGGGCGTGACCGCGAGCAACGTGGCGCCGCAGTTCGGCACCGAGGAGACGCGGGCCCTCCTGCGCCTGGCCGAGCTCGAGGGCAAGCTCGCCGAGAAGGGCCTCGTCGCGGAGCCGTCGCACCTGCGCGATGTGCTGCTCGAGCGTGCGATCCTCACCGAGCGGTGGCGCAAGTGGATGGTGGGGGAGGATACCAAGCTCACCGTGGAGCAGATCTTCGCCGACCCCGAGAAGGCGCTCGTCATCCTCGACATCGCCGGCCACTACACGTTCAACGAGGAGCCGGTCAAGGCCGAGGTCGCCAAGAACGCGGCCAACCTGGCTGCCTGCCATATCGATGCGCAGCGCTATGCCGTCGATTGCATCAAGCGCTCGATCCGCCAGTTCGTCGAGGGATACAACCTCGTCGGCCTCGGCGCGCGCCTGCGCGAGGCGCTGGGAGAGTAGCGCGTGATCAAGCTCGTCCTGACCGATCTAGACGATACGCTCATCCCCTTCGGAAACCCGGGGGTGAGCGACTTCGCCCGTGCGGCGATCCACGAGCTGCTCGATGCGGGGGTGCACTTCGGGCCGGTCTCGGGGCGTCCGCCGCGGTCGATGTCGTGGATGTTCGGGGACGACCCCGCGTGCTTCGCGACGGGAGCCTTCGCAAACGGCCAGGTCATCTACGTCGATGGCGAGCTGAGGCGCGCGATCGAGATCTCGCGCGAGGACCTCGACCGCGCGGTGAGGACGATCGATGGGCTGGACGGCGCGTTCATCGCGCATCTCGATCTCGACGAGCCCGACAACAGCGCGTTTCTGACCTATCGCGAGGATAAGGCCGTGCAGGTTCCCGAAGACTTTCCCTTCGCGCACAAGGTGCGTCTCGGTCTGGGCGAGGGACCGTACCTCAAGGTGGCCATGTGCTTCTCGCGCAAGGACCAGGCATATGTGACCGAGGTGCGCGACTACCTGAACGAAGCCGTGCCGGGTCTCGACTTCTACCGCCCGAGCAACGTGGTGCCCGCGCTCGACGTGTCGCCACGCGGGTGGACCAAGGGCTCCGCGGTGCTGGCGGTTGCCGAGGAGCTGGGCATCTCTCCCGACGAGGTCTGCGTGTTCGGGGATACCGAGAACGACGTGCCCATGCTCGCCGCGGTGCCGCATTCCGTGGCGGTGGCGAACGCGAACGAGGACGCCAAGGCTGCGGCGCGGTATTCTATCGGCGATTGCCGCGAGGAGAGCGTTGCGAAGGCGCTGCTCGAGATCGCGGCTGCCTCGCGTAGGGGAGAACTGCCCGCGTTCCTGCGATAGGTTGCCGCTCTACCGGCAGGCTATCCCCGGATTATCTCCGAGAGGGCCAGAGGGGGCCGATCACCTACCACAATACCGGTAGGCTATCGGCCGCTTTGACCCGTATACCCTCTCGCAGCGGAGATCGCCTACCACAATACCGGTAGGCTATCTTACGTGCAGCTTCATAGAGCCAGGCGGCACGCATGGCGCGAACAAGGCCGCCTCCATTCCCCTGTTGCAGCGCGTCGCCTTGAGTAGACGCTTGAGCAAGGCTTTCGAATCGCCCGCCTTTGCCGGTTTGCAATGGCTACGTCGTGGGACCGCATCTTTGAGCAGCGCAAGAAGCTTGGCGTACTCCGCATACGTACCGATACGGTCGATGTCGACAACGTAGATCGTCCACCCTGCATGGGCGAGCGCCTCCCGTCTCTTGCGATCGGCAACCTCATCGGTGTGGTAGGGTCCGCCGTAATACTCGAGCCCGATGTGCTTCTCCGTCCAAGCCAGATCGATTCTGCAGGTATCGGTGCCGGTCATCTGCTTTTCGGCCTCGCTGAGTGCGACTACGAGGTTGAGCTCCGGCATGATAAACCCCTCCCCGCCCAAGTCGTTCGGAAGCGTGAGCATGCATGCCAGGACGGTCTCCATGGGAGAAGCGCTGCCATCGAGAATATAAGGCAGAGCAGACCGTCCCTTGTCCATGCCCCGATACCCTTTGAGTTGCCCAAGCAGCTGCCCGATTCTCTTTTTCGAGGTCAGGGGCGGCCGTTCATAGAAGCCCGAGACGAGAGGTGCGAAGTGCGAATAGCTGCCGCACAGCTCATAACCCAAGACGATGGCTCCGACATGCGATGTTTTTCGCGTCATCTGGATGAAACAAAGCTCGGGTCCTGCGGTGTAGATGTCTGCGCCAAGTGTTCGCAATGCTGCAAAAGGAAAAGTGCAGCTGTCGAGTGCGTGGAAGCAGAATCGCTTCGACCTGTTGCCGCGCGTCTGCCCTGGGACCAGCAGATGGATGGGCTCTTGGGATACCCCGAGGGCTTTGAAATCAAGGCGGGCGAGCCGTCTGCAATCGGGGCGGTCGCTGGGAACAGAGCTAGATCGGTCGAGAGGCTTCGAGGTATCGAAGCGGGGCGGCACCGAGCGAAGACGTTCGAGAGCTGAGCTATGACTGAGAATGACCGGCATCGGCCATTCCTCCCTTCGATTGTGCTGAAGATGGAGCCCCGGCGGCTAACGAGGGATGCCCGAGCGGAAGCATTTATGAGAAGTATTCTACCCGTTCTATTGAAGGTTATCTATAAGTATCCAAACAGAATCTGTTTGAAATGAGGTGACAAAATAGCACGTCAAAATCGTGTCAGATAACTGTAAGATAATTACAGATTATTAATAAATTGATATATGTAGCCTGCCGATATGCACGCGGTTGCGCTGACATCGAGTATTGCCATGAGAAGGCCGATAGCCTACCACTGTACTGGTAGGCTATCGGCCTTCTCAGCTCCTGAACTGCCGTGCGGAGGGGATCACCTACCACTCTACCGGCAGGCTATCGGCCGTCTCGGCCCCACACTCCGCCAAATAGAGAGATCGCCTACCGCACTGCCGGTAGGCGATCTGCATAGTCGGGTAATCTGCCCCTATCGTGCGTTGCGGAAGATCTGCTCCACGTCGTCGACCGAGAGCACCTGGAAGAATCCGCAGGTACCGCCGCGCTC
>CAMOLV010000156.1 GCA_946619045.1 uncultured Coriobacteriales bacterium
TGTCGGGATGCAGGTTGGGCTCGCACTTCTTGAGGATCTGCTCGATGAGCTCCATATCGTTCTTGTGCTCGTCGGCATAGGCGAGCGTATCGAGGATCTCCTGATGGTTGATGAACTCGTCCGCGCAATGGGACTTGGGGTCGTAGATGTAACTCATGAACGTTCCTCTCTCTTCTGGCTCGGGTCCCCGCCCTCGCCGTTAGATGATCTATGCGATCCGGGGATCTCCCCGGTCTGTTACCACGTTGTAGCCGCAACCTGCCATGCGCATCTCGAGGCAGCGGCGGCATTCGGCGGCCTCGTCGCCCGTGCAGATCTTGCCGTCGTAGAGCAGGTACTTTGCCCGCACATCGCCAGGCGACAGGTTGGGCATCACCACGTTGGCGCCGGCTTCCATGCCCAGCTCGCGGCCCTTGGGGTGGATGGTTCCGAGTGCCGTGGTTGCCGGCAACAGGATGTTGGGCTTGATGAGGCGGATGATGGAGAGCAGCCCGAGGGTCTGCTCGAGCGTACCGGCAGGCTCGTTGGCGAAGGGCGTCGCATGGTGCGGCACGAAGGGGCCGATACCGCACATCTCGGGTTGGAATTCCTGGATGAAGGCGAGGTCGCGGGCGAGGTTCGCGGAGGTCTGGAAGGGCGACCCCACCATGAAGCCCGCTCCCACGGCAAAGCCCAGATCGCGCAGGTCGTGCAGGCACCGCATACGGTTCTCCCAGCTTAGGTTGGCCGGATGGAGCTTGGCATAGTGCTCAGGGCTCGCTGTCTCATGGCGAAGCAGATAGCGGTCGGCGCCTGCCTCGCGGAGAGCCGCATAGCTCTCGCGGCTGCGCTCCCCCACCGAGAGCGTGATCGCGCAATCGGGATGCGCCTCCTTGAGCGCGCGCACGATGGCGCAGAGGCGCTCGTCGGTGAAATGCGGATCCTCGCCGCTCTGCAGCACGAAGGTGCGGAATCCCAGCTCATAGCCCGTATCGGCGCACGAGAGGATCTGCTCTCGAGTAAGGCGGTAGCGTTTGCATCCCATATTGGATGCGCGAATGCCGCAATACAGGCAGTCGTTCTTGCAGAAGTTCGAGAACTCGATGAGCCCGCGCACGAACACATCGTGCCCGTAGATGGGCTCGCGAGCTGCGCGTGCAAACTCGGCGAGAAGGTCGCGCGCCTCTTGATCGAGGTGGCTGACCAAGTATTCGTATTCGTCCAGGGCAAGCGCATGCTCGCCTGCGAGCTTCTCGATAAGCTCGGCAGCACGGATATCCACGATCGCTTAAGCCTTCGAGACGAAGTTTGAGTAGGCGGTCTTGGCGCTCACACCGGGCAGGTTGCCGATCTTGCCCGAAAGCGCGGCGATGGCATCCTGCGGAGCGTCGACGGCGATGCTGATGACGTTGATGCCCTTGGATCGATACGGGATGCCCATGCGGCCGATGATGAAGCGGCCGTATTCATGCAGGATGTCGTTGAGCTTGTCTGCCGAGGAATCGTCCTCGACGATGATGCCGATCACGGCAACGCGGGTCTCCATATGGCTCTCCTTCGCTTCGGGCATAATGCCCTGGTGTCAGGCAGTGCAGCCTGTTCATTGTAGCATGCGGCTTTGCGCCTTCACGACGGAAAGCGCGCGCTTCGGACGACCTGCACAAGGTGCAGCAGCGCGGCGTAGCTCGATGCTCTCGACCGAGACCATGCGCGTGCTCCCCACCTTCCAGCTATCGAGCGTCTTGTCGCGGCACAGCTGCGATACTCGAGCATGAGAGATCCCGAGGCGCTCAGCAGCCTCCTTCTCGGTTACTGCGGGCGCTTCCAACAGACTTGCGTCGACCGCGATCGCCACAACGCGTCCTCCACGCTGCGGGGCATTGCCCAGTGTTAAGCGCGGTACCTTCTCGCCCTTCATGAGATAGTCGAGCACCATGGATTTGAGCCGGTCGGCAGCCATCTCAACTGCTTCATCGAAGTTCTCGCCCTGGATCCCGTCGCACCTCCCGGGCCAAAACGGCCAGCAGAGGAACCATCCCCCATCCTCGACGAATTCGAACTCGCAGATATACATCGTTGTCCGAGACCTTCCCCTCGCACCGTCTATACGCCGGCTGCCAGGCTATACACATAGGGCCGATGGCTTTTGTCGACGGAGACCCTCCCCTCTTCGAGAAGGGGCTGGAGCGCCTTCTTGATGTGGTACTCGCTCACGCCGATGTAATAGGACAGCCTTCTCAGCGCGGCTGGACCAAACCCCTTGAGAACCTGCATGACCCTGTCGGTATGCGTCGAGGGGGAGCGCTCCAAGGCATCCTCGAGGCTCCCGGCGATCGTCTCGTCGGCAAACCAGAGGCGCATCTCCTTCTTCTTGCCCGCGGGCATGAGATAGCCCTGCTCGAGCAGCTCGTCGAGTGCCTCGCCTTCGATCACCCCCTTGATATGGATCGCCGCGTACAGCTCCTGCCGCGTCGCGGGACCGTATGACTTCAAGAAGGCCTCGACAGAGGGCTTCAGTTCCTCGGCGCTCTCGTGGATCTTGCGCTTTCGCTCGCGATTCCTCTCAAGCTCGGCCTCATATGCGGCAACCAGGTCCCGATACCCCTTCTCGGCAAGATCGGGGCGCTCCCGCGCCGCCTCCTCCACGCGCTCCTCATCGTAGTCCTCGAAGTAGTCCGAGTAGTCCTCGCCATACGGGACGCAATCATCGAGGTCGATGCCCGCCACGATATGGACCCTGCACCGCTGCCCTCCGATGCAGGCGAAGAGCTCGTCGGTCCTCTTGCTGCGCGATGCGCAGAAGTACGTGCAGTACTCGGGCAGCTCCGGGTGGCCGTCGTATTCCTCAATTGCCCGTTTAATGCCTGCCGCCTCCGCGAGATGCTTGATCGGTCTGAACGATTCCTGGTAGCCCATAGCCGCACGTCCTTCCACCACCATGGCTGATTCGCATCCATGGCGAGAATGCTCGAGTTTTGGTTGTTGATGGAGATGTGAAGGCGACGCGCCCTCTGCCCTAGAGCTCGATATCGAGTTGGGAAGCGAGCGCGTCCGGTTTGTCGCCGAGGATCAGCCCTCTCTGCACCGCCCGCTCGAAGGCCTCGCGCAGCACTGTTTGGGAAACGCCCCATGACCTGCAATCGAGCAGCGTACGCTGCGGTGTCGTGAGCCTCAGGCCCTCGTGCAGGCAGATATCCTCGGGAGCGATATCGAGATAGTGCAGGACGTATCCATCGCCGCTCGAGCGCCGGATACGCGCCTTGGCGGGCACGATGATGTGCACCTGCCGGGGAGCGGCATCGCAGAGCCCGTAGCAGTGAAGCGCTGTCTCGAACCCGAGCGCAGCCTCATCCCTTCCCGTCCACAGAACGGCGATCTGAAGCGGGGTCCTCTCGCCCTCATGCGCTTGCGGGATGCGGTAGACGCCCTGCGCCACGCGCTCGATCCTGCCGCGAAACGCCAGCTGCCGGATGGACTCGGAGCTCACGCCCGCGGAGAGCGCCTGCTTGCGTGAGATGACCCCATGCTGGCTGGATGCCACCTCGCGCATTCGTTCTATGTCGGTCAGAATGAGTTCCATGTCAATAGTGTTACACTCCATAACACTATTGACAATACCCGATTTTTGGTAATTTGCTATCCGAGTTCCTCGGCGAGGTAGGGTCCCGTCAGGCTGTCGGGGCACGCGGCGATGTCCTCGGGCATGCCCGCGCACACGATGCGGCCGCCTGCCTCGCCTCCGCCGGGACCCAGGTCGATGACCCAGTCGGCGTTGGCGATCATGTCGAGGTCGTGCTCGATCACCACCACGGTGGCACCGTCGTCGATAAGCCCCTGCAGCACGCCGAGCAGCACCTCCACGTCGAGCGGGTGCAGGCCGATGGTGGGCTCGTCGAACACGAACAGCGCGTCATGCTGCGTATGCCCGATCTCGCTCGAGAGCTTGAGGCGCTGCGCCTCGCCGCCCGAGAGCGCGGGCGTGTCCTCGCCCAGCTTGAGATAGCCCAGACCCAGATCGTGAAGGATCTGCAGCTTGGCGCGCGCCGGCTTGAGCCCGCTCACGGCGTCGAGCGCCTCGTCGACGGTCATGTCCATGAGCTCGGGAAGCGTGAACCCGCCGTCTTCGCTCGCACCCTTCGCCAACGAGATGCGCACAAGGTCGGCATCGCGGCTGTAGCGCGAACCGCGGCAGTCCGGGCACATGATGTCGACGTCGGGAAGGAACTGCAC
>CAMOLV010000157.1 GCA_946619045.1 uncultured Coriobacteriales bacterium
CTGTAACAGGAAAGTTCGCAATCAGGACGGGCATCGCACCCGATGGCGGCCTCTATGTGCGCGACGACCTTGCGGAGAAGGCCCTCGACCTCGAGAAGATCTGCGGGCAGAGCTTCCAGGAGACGGCGCTCGAGGTGCTCTCCACGCTCTTCGACGACTTCACCCCCGACGAGATGGCGGGCTGCGTCTCCGCCGCCTACGGGGACAACTTCGACGATCCCGCGGTCACGCCCGTGCGCAGGCTCGGCACCGATTACCTGCTCGAGCTCTTCCATGGCCCCACGAGCGCCTTCAAGGATGTGGCGCTGCAGATCCTCCCCCACCTCATGACCTGCTCGCGCGAGAAGGCCGACGATAGGATCCTCGTGCTCACCGCGACATCCGGCGATACCGGCAAGGCGGCGCTCGAGGGCTTCGCCGACGTCGACGGCGTCGGCATCTGCGTGTACTTCCCGTACCATAAGGTCTCCGACGTGCAGGAGCTCCAGATGGTCTGCCAGAAGGGCGCCAACGTGGGCGTCTGCGCCGTGCGCGGCACCTTCGACGACACGCAGACCGGCGTCAAGCGCATCTTCACCGATCCCGAGCTCATCGACGCCTTCGCGGCGCAGGGCATCTCGCTCTCGAGCGCCAACTCCATCAACATCGGCCGCCTCGTGCCGCAGATCACCTACTACTTCGATGCCTACGCGCAGCTTGTGCGCGCCGGCGCCATCGAGCTCGGCGACGAGGTCGAGTTCTGCGTTCCCACCGGCAACTTCGGCGACGTCCTCGCCGGCTACTACGCCAAGCTCACGGGCCTTCCCGTGCATCGCTTCATCGTGGCGTCGAACGAGAACAACGTCCTCACCGATTTCATCACCACCGGCACATACGATCGGATGCGCGATTTCCACAAGACCATCTCGCCCTCCATGGACATCCTCGTGTCGTCCAACCTCGAGCGCCTTCTCTACCATCTCTCGGGCGGCGATTGCGCCTACATCGCATCCCTCATGTCCGACCTCGCCGAGAAGGGCTCCTACACGGTGAGCGACGAGCTGCTCGAGCGCATCCAGGAGATCTTCGGCTGCGGCTATGCGACCAACGGGCAGACCGCCGAGACGATCCGCTACACCTACGAGCGCACGGGCGTCCTGATCGACCCCCATACCGCCGTGGGCAAGTACGTGCTCGACGACATCCGCCCCGAGGGGTACGTCCGCGTGCTCCTCTCGACGGCCAACCCCTACAAGTTCCCCGCCGACTGCCTCGTGGCGCTCGGCCATGATGCGGGCGGCCTGAGCGGCTTCGAGGCCATGGACGCGCTCGAGAAGGCCACGGGCACCACGGCGCCCGTGCAGCTCTCCTCGCTTCGCACCATGGAGCGTCTCCACAACGACGTGTGCGATATCGACCAGATGCCCGGCTTCGCCGAGACGGTTGCCGCGCGGGTGTTCGCATGACGGGCAGGCTGCGCGTAACCGTCCCCGCCACCTCCGCCAACCTCGGCGTCGGCTTCGACTGCCTGGGAATCGCGCTCGACCTGCGTGCCTCCTTCCTGTTCGAACCCGCAGCCGAGCTTGCCATCGATGGCTGCGCCGAGGAGTTCAGGGGATCCGACAACCTCGTCTGGACGAGCTATCTCGACATGTGCGGAAAGATCGGCGCCGCTCCCCGGCAGCTGCACATCACCATCGACTCCCCCATCCCGCTGACGGGCGGCCTCGGCTCGAGCTCGGCCTGCGTCATCGCGGGCATCATCGCCGCCCAGGTGTTCTGCGGGAACGGCTTCAGCCGTCCCGAGGCGCTTGCCGAGGCGATCGCGCTCGAGGGGCACCCCGACAACGTCGCGCCCGCCCTGCTCGGAGGCCTGGCGAGCTCGTGCGTCACGGATGAGGGCATCATCGCCATCCCCCACGCGATCTCGTCGGTGTTCCACTACGTCGCCATCGCGCCGTCCTATACGGTGCGCACCTCCGAAGCGCGCAAGGCCCTGCCCTCCGAATACCCGCTCACGACCGTCGTCACGCAGATGGGGCGCTACGCCACCCTCATCAACGCGCTCGAGACGGGCAACGCGAAGCTGCTCGGCACGGCGTGCCACGACCTTATCCACGAGCCGTACCGCGCGAAGCTCATCCCCGATCACGAGGCCCTCAAGAGCATCTCGCTCGAGAGCGGAGCCGCCGCGTTCACGATCTCCGGTTCGGGCTCGGCCATGCTGGCCATCTGCGAGGGCCGCGATTGCGCCGAGCACGTTGCCGAATCCATCAGGGCTGCCATGCCCGATCTTTGGATCCATATTCTCCCGGTCGATACCCGGGGCACGATTGTCGAGGTGACACGATGAATATCTGCTGCTTGGATCTCGAGGGCGTCCTGGTTCCCGAGATCTGGATCGCCTTCTCCGAGGCGAGCGGTATCCCCGAGCTCAGGCGCACCACGCGCGACGAGCCCGATTACGACAAGCTCATGCGCTTCCGCATGGATATCCTGCGCGAGCGCGGTCTCGGACTCACCGACATCCAGAACGTCATCGCCACCATCGACCCGCTTCCCGGAGCCAAGGAGTTCCTCGACGAGCTCCGCTCGAAGACGCAGGTCATCATCATCTCCGATACGTTCGAGGAGTTCGCGAAGCCCCTCATGGAGAAGCTCGGCTGGCCCACGATCTTCTGCAACTCCCTCGAGGTCGATGAGGGGGGCATGATCTGCGGCGTGAGGATGCGGTGCGAGGAGTCCAAGCTCACGACCGTCCGCGCGCTTCAGAGCATGGGCTTCGACACCATCGCCACGGGCGATTCCCATAACGACATCGCGATGGTCCGTGCGAGCAAGGCGGGCTTCCTCTTCCGCACGACCGAGGCGATCGCGGCCGCAAATCCCGACCTCGCCGCATACGAGACGTACGACGAGCTCCTCGCCGCCTTCGAGGCCGCCCTCTAGCACCTGCAATCGGGGACGGTTCCGTTTTGCAGGTTTTCCTGCAATCGGGGACGGGTTGCATAGCTCGTTTTCATCGCAAAATGCATGATGAAGAAAGAGCCCGGACAGATGCCCGGGCTCTTTATCTGCAGTTACTCTTTGCAAAAGGAGGGACTCCCCTTTTGCCAACCTGTCCCAAAATGCAGGAAAACCTGCAGAACGGAACCGTCCCCGATTGCAGGTTTAGCCGCCGAGGTAGGCCTTGCGGACGTCGTCGTCCTTGAGGAGCTCCCTACCGGTGCCCTCCTTGACGATCTTGCCCGTCTCGAGCACGTAGCCGCGGTCGGCGATCGAGAGCGCCATGCTCGCGTTCTGCTCGACCAGAAGCACCGTGGTGCCGTTTGCGTTGAGGTCCTTGATGATGGAGAAGATCTCCTCGACGAGGATGGGCGCGAGTCCCATGGAGGGCTCGTCGAGCATGATGAGGTCCGGGCGTCCCATGAGCGCGCGGCCCATGGCGAGCATCTGCTGCTCGCCGCCGGAGAGCGTCCCGGCGACCTGATACGCGCGCTCGCGCAGACGCGGGAAATGCCCGTAGACCGCCTCGAGCGTCTCGGCGTTCTCGGCGTCGGTGCGGGTGTAGCCGCCCATCTCGAGGTTCTCCTCGACCGTCATCTCGGTGAAGACGCGCCTGCCCTCAGGGCAGAGCGCGATGCCCTTGCGCACCATCTTGTGTGCGGGGATGCCCAGGATGCCCTCGCCCTGGAACTCGACCGAACCGCTCCGGGCGGGAAGGATGCCCGCGACGGTGTTGAGCGTGGTGGACTTGCCCGCGCCGTTGGCGCCGATCAGCGTCACGATCTCGCCCTTCTCGACCGAGAACGAGACGCCCTTTACGGCATGGATGCTGCCGTAGTACACGTTGAGATCGTTGACCTCGAGCATGCTCATTGGTACCTCCTGCCCTTTCCGCTCAGAGCCGCGTCGTCGGTCTCCTGCTTGCCGAGGTACGCCTCGATGACCGCGGGGTTCTCCTGGATCTGCTCGGGCGTTCCCTTGGCGATGATCTTTCCGAAGTTGAGGACCGCGATGCCCTCGCAGACGCCCATGACGAGGTCCATGTCGTGCTCGATCAGCATGATGGCGATCTGGAACTCGTCGCGGATCTTGCGGATGTTCTCCATGAGCT
>CAMOLV010000158.1 GCA_946619045.1 uncultured Coriobacteriales bacterium
CTGCGTATGCCACGCCGGGCAGCATGAGCAGCGCGCAGGCAAGCGTGATCAGAAATGTGCGGATGGCTTTGATGGGGGTCTTCATAACCCGCCTCCTCTCCCGCGGCATGCGGAGATCGGGAGGGCAGGTGAGCATAGCTAGCTGTGCTGGCCCGGAGTAGAACCGGGATCCCATGATTGGCGTTACAGACGCTCGGCCATGCCCTCGAATTCTGTTGTGAAATGAGTGTAGCAGATAGGTGGGATTTGGGTGCTGCGCCTTCTCACGGGTCAGACTACCGAGCACCTATTTGTTTTTGGAATAATCCCACATGCCAAGTGCATGTTTGACAGCCGATTCTCGAAAACTCGCGCATGCTCGGTAGTTCTCCCGCTACAGTGTCGTGATCTTCAACGATTGGGGAACGTCATGTACGCATTTCTCGGGCATGGATCGGCGATCGAGGCCCTGAGGTTCATCTCGGCAAGGAAGAGTTCCGAGAAGGAGATGAGGCGCTGGCCCGCCAAAAGCCGCCCTCTGCCGCAGGCAAATCAGTGCATCACGGCCCAGCGGGAGTGTGTACGGTTCTGCCAAGATTGCGATCTGTCGCGATGGGGCATCTCGTCGGGGCCCGTCGATCTGCTCGTCCCGACGAGAAGCGCTGCAAGCCGCGGATCGCATGCCCGATTCCACGTGTGGAGCAGAGAAGTTCCGGCTAATTCGATGATCCGGCTCGAAGATAGCCTGCTTGCAAGCGGTCCGGAGATGACCATCCTGCAGTTGTGCGCCGCCCAGTCTAAGCTCGAGCCGCTGCTCGAGCCTGCCGCGCAGGCATTTTGGGCGGAGCGCGACCTCTTTCGCGAGCTCGGGATAGAGGGGACCCCCGCTCAGGAGCTTCCCGTGAGGTGGGAGCGCGATCGCAGGCTTGTGGTGGCCGCGGCGATCGCATGCGAGTTTGCGGGAACATATCGTCTGCCTGCCGCAGGAGATAAGGTCGCTTATAAGGTGAAGCCCCTCATGAGCTGCTCGTCTCTGAAGCAGTTCGCGGAAGGCTTCAAGCGCACGTCTGCAGAGAGCAGAGCGCTGCGTGTCGCCGATATGGCATTCGATGGATCGGCGTCTCCCATGGAGACTGCTCTTGCCCTGCTGTTGACCCTTCCTGTCGAGTTTGGCGGGTTCGGCCTCCCGCGACCGCAGCTCAACAGCCCGATCGATGTGTCTGATCGCAGGGGCATCCTCGCCGACCGCGATGCGGTGACGCCGGATATGCTTTGGCTGGACCAGATGGTCGCTGTCGAGTATGACAGTGCCGAGAAGCACGGGAATGCCGGGCCCGTCCAGCTTGCCGAGGATGCTATACGCTCAAATATCCTCACAGTGCTGGGCTTTCGCGTGATCAGGGTAACGCCGCTGGTCATCTCTTCGGTTCCTCGCCTCGAGATGCTGGCGCGGCAGATCGCCTCTCTCCTGGGGGTGGATCTTCAGGCACCGGATGAGATTCAAAGAAAACGCCGCAACAAGCTTTTCTCCGAGCTGATGCCCAGACGCGGATGAGGCCCGCGCAGGCGCATGCATCGCTCGAACTACCGAGCACATTTTTGTTTTTGCAGTTTGGCTGCCCGTATCCTGCGGGTCTATCGGAGAAAAACGGAAAACTCGCACGTGCTCGGCAGTTCTTGGCGGGAGGCGGCGCTTTTGATGGATGATTCTGCCAATGCTCGGCAATTCCTGGCAGAGAGATCGCGTGCGGAAGACGCTGCTAGTCCAAACGCCCCACCTGGGGACGCTGGTTCTTGAGCGACCAGACGATCAGCGCGATGCCGGCGACCACCAGCGGCAACGAGAGCAGCTGCCCCATGGTGATGAAGCCGAAGAGGTAGCCGAGCTGGGCATCGGGCACGCGCACGAACTCGATGAGGAAGCGGAAGACGCCGTAGAGCGCGAGGAACGAGCCCAGGAAGAAGCCCTGCGGCCGCGGCGGAACCTTGCGGGAGAGCGCGAAGAGCACGAGGAAGATGACGATGCCCTCGAGAAGGGCCTCATAGAGCTGGGAGGGATGGCGGTACACGCCGCCGCCCGTCTCGAACATGACGCCCCAGGGGAGGGTGGTCTCCTTGCCCCAGAGCTCGCCGTTCACGAAGTTGGCGCAGCGTCCGAAGAAGAGGCCGAGCGGGGCACCGCATACCACGAGGTCGCCGAGGGTGAAGAAGCTCGCATGGATGGAGCGCGCGGCGATGGCGCAACCGATCACGGCTCCCACAAGCCCGCCGTGGAAGCTCATGCCGCCTTGGTTGAGCATGAAGATCTCGAGCGGATGCGAGAGATAGTAGCCCGCGCCGTAGAAGACCACGTAGCCGATGCGCGCGCCGATGATGATGCCGAACGCGATGCCGATCATGACGGTGTAGACGTCGTCGCCCGAGAGGTTGAGCTTCCAGCGCTTGGCGTACGCGTACATGATGAGGCCCGCGCAGATGAAGCCCGCCATATAGGCGAGGCCGTACCAGCGGACCTCGAGCGGTCCGAGGGAGAAGGCGATGGGGTCGAGGCTATGGTAGAGCTCGTCGAGCCACATGGGGATGGGCGGAGCTTAGATGGCAGGCTGCACGCGGGTGACGCCGGGCACGTGCTCGATGAGGATGCGCTCGATGCCCTCGCTCATGTCGTAGGCGGACAGGGGGCAGCCGGCGCAGGCGCCCTGCATCTCGAGCGTGACGACGCCGTCGTCGGTGACGTCGATGAGGGCGAGGTCGCCGCCGTCGGCCTGGAGGCTCTGGCGGATGACGTTGATGGTGGACTCGAGAAGCTCGCGATTGACGGCCATGATAGATCCTCTCGTAAGAGTGAATTCCTAGTTGACGGTAGATATATTACCCAATGCCGGAGAAAAGATGCCCAGAAGTTGTATTCGGCTCCTTTTCCGCGGGGCGGGTTCCGGCGCGGTAGGCGTCGAGCGCGCGGACGATGCGCGTGACGGCGCGTGCGGTCTGGTTGGCGTCGAGCAGCGAGCAGTCGGCCATGAAGCGGGTCACGCCTGCAGCGGCGAGCTCGGGAATCTGCGGCGTCATGTCGACGGGCCAGGCGCTGTAGATGCGCGAACGCCCATGGATGTCGGTGCGCACGGGTAGGAGATGCCCGTCGATGTTCTTGATGCGGATGTCCTCCTGACGCAGCTTGCAGCGCGCGCAGTCGTGGATGCAGCGGTCGGCGGCCTGGAGCACGCAATGCTCGGAGGTCATGACGCGCACGCGTCCCGAGACGAGCATGCCCACGGGGATGCTCGCGGCGGGGGTGATGCGCTTGATCTGCTCGAGCGTGATCTCGTGCGAGAGCCACAGGGCCGCGGCGCCCCAGGATTCGAGCGCGGCGATGCCGCTGGCGTTGTGGACGGGGACGCAGGGGCGGATCTCGGGGAGGGCTCCGAGCTCGGCAGCTGCGGCGAATTCCGACATGTTGCCGCAAGCCACGGGCTTTCCGGCCTCGATGAACGGGTCGAGGCGGGCGTGGTCGCCCTCGCGGCAGACCTCGTCGAGCCAGGGGATGACGCCCTCCGGCCAGTCTCCCTCGGCGAGCGAATCGGCGGTCGCATAGATGCGGGTTGCGCCGGCCTCGATCGCCGTGCGCGCAGCCTCTGCGCTCGCAACCAGCGCGCAAACCTGACAAGGGGACAGGTCTTCTGTCAGGTCGCGCGCGATGTTGTTGTGCGCGACCTGACAGAAGACCTGTCCCCTTGTCAGGTTTCGGTGGGAGTAGGGGGCAAGCAGCGCCTGCTCGAGCTTGTCGCAGGCGGCGGCGCGCACGGCATGCACGGCCGAGAAGCCCATGCCGCAGCCGGCATCGAGCTCGCAGGCAACCGCGCGCGGCTCGAAGGGCGTGGTGCCCATGCGGCAGACATGCTCGGCGAGCTCCTCCTCGGAAACCTCCTTGGTGCGCGCGGCTTCGACGATGAAGCCCTGCTCGGAGACGCGGACACCCGCTTCCGGCACGGAAAGCTCGACCGTGAACGGCTCGCCGAGATGCGCCGAGATGCGCACGTTTACCTTTCGCTTGCGTGCGACGGCACGTCCGAGCACGCGATCGACGTCGCCGTAGGCGCCCTGGCTGCGG
>CAMOLV010000159.1 GCA_946619045.1 uncultured Coriobacteriales bacterium
TATGAGCTGAGGCCATGCCCGTTCTGCGGGGCAACGGCCGAGGTTTGGCAGGACTACCGGCGCACGTGGGGCCTCATCGTCCACGAGCCCGACTGCTGGCTGGCCTATGACATGCCGCAGCACAAGCAGGAGATACCGCGCGCGGAGTTCACCTCATGGAACAGGAGGGCGGGAGCATGAGTGCAGAGCTGGACAAGCAGCTGGCCGACCTCATCGAGCGGTGCAAGCAGACGGACGCGGCCATCGCGCAGATGAGGGCCGACATCGAGCAGGGCGACAGCATCGAGGTAACGCAACCCGACCTCGACGACGTGATCGACTACGCGGTCAATGTTCTGGGCGTCGAGCTCTACCCATGGCAGAAAGCCTTCATCGGCGCCGCGATCGACCGCAACCGGATCGCAAACCTCGAGAAGCGCGTCGAGCGCATCGAGAGGCTGTTGAGCCACAAAGGCGGGGAGAGATGAGCAAGCTCAGGCGCTGCCCGTTCTGCGGCGGCACGGCGACCGTGCACGACTGGAAAGAGGACGGCCTCATGCCGTACAGCACATGGGCCGTCGAATGCGACGACTGCGGAGCAGATGGCGGATGGTGGCCATCGCGCTCCTCCGCGGTCGAGAACTGGAACAGGAGGGAAGGAATGGACGATGAGGAACGAATGGCCGAGGCCGAAATCGACCGAAACGCCGAAAAGGATAATTCGAGCATCACGAAAGAGCTGAGGGCATGGGCGAGCCAGTGGTGGCGCGTCCATCTCTCAGACGATGGCACCATGTCCATAAGCTCAGCCGAGATGGATGATCCCACGCCGACAGTGGAGCATATCATTATCGACATGGCCAACCGCATAGACTTCATGCACGCACATGAGATGGCGATGGCGCGTGGAGAGGCCATCCAGTACCTAGAATCGAATGCCTCCGATCAATACGTCAAGCTGCCCGTGGATGCCGTCGGGGTGCCGATCCTCAAGGGGGACAAGATGGATTACAGGTGCCTCTTCAGGTTCACGGCCGACTGGTTCGAGTACATGGGCGGCGACCTATGGTCAGTGCACGACGCGGAGGGCAACTCGTTCGAGCCCGGGGAATGCCGCCACCGCCCGCTCGAAAGATGGGAGCAGACCCTCGAGAACGCCAAGGCCGAGCTCTGCAGGAGGCTGCCAGATGAGGATGAGTAAGCTCTCCGAGGCCGTGGAGCTATGGCGCCGCGGCGCGCTCGGCGACGTGGTGGCCTCCACGCTCGAGATGACGCCGGCGGCCTTCCGCGGCTTCGCGCACCGCAACCGCGACCTCTTCCCGCACAGGCGCCACGGCGCGGAATGGTGGGCGGCCGCCATCGAGCCCTACGAGGGGCTCAGCGCCGCCGAGGCGGGGCGCCGCATGGGCGTGCCCGAGCACACCGTGCGCTACTGGCGGCGCAAGCTCGCCGAGACACGACGAGACACCGCGAGCCGCGCGGAAGGTGCTACAAAGTAAACAGGCCACGTCCATCATCCTTCCGGACGTACGAGAGGGCCCCGTCGCAAGGCGGGGCCCTTCTCAGTAGAAGGGACCACCAACGCCATGACCATCCACGAGCTCGCCCGCATCGCCTGCCGCTACCAGACGGCGATGGCCGACGCCATGATCGAGGCATGCAAGGAGAAGGCCGCGGAGACGGGCGAGCGGATCGACATCCCGGAGTGGCGCATCAAGAGCTGCCGCCCGCGCCTCTACCGGCGCGTGGACGACGACGAGATGACCGACGAGGACTGGCGCCGCATGTGCGAGGGCAACCGCGAATCGAGGGCCGCGCATGTCAACAGCCGATGACGGATGGAAGGGCCAGCGCGGCCGCGAGGTGAGGCTCCGCGCCTACCACCGAGACAAGAAGGCGAACGCCCCGTGCTGGATCTGCGCGCAGCGGCGCGACGGCGGGTACGGCCCGATAGACTACGCGGCCAAGCCCTCGAGCACCGACCTCAGCTACGAGCCCGACCACTACTACCCGCGGGCGCGCTTCCCCGAGCTCGCCCTCGACCTCGCCAACATCCGCGCGTGCCACCGCAAGTGCAACCGCGCGCGGCAGGACAAGGCCGTCCTCGACCCCATAGGCAACGCGAGCCTCTCATGGAGGCGCAAGGGGTAGGGGTGTAGAAATCTTCAGGCGCGGGATCGCTCGAGAGCCTTCCCCGCCCGCAATCTTTTATCCCTCCGCTATAAAAAGGGACCGTCACGCATGCAGCCCAAGCTCAAAATCGAGACCATGAAGGTCGCCGACCTCGTGCCCTACGCGGGCAACGCGAAGGAGCACCCCGACTGGCAGGTCGACCAGATCGCCGAGAGCATAGAAGCCTTCGGCATGAACGACCCCGTGGGGATCTGGCACGACAAGGACGGCCGCCCGACCATCGTGGAGGGCCACGGGCGCGTGCTCGCGCTCAAGCAGCTGGGCATCGAGGAATGCCCCGTGATCGCCCTCGACCACCTCGACGACGACGCGCGCCGCGCGTACGTCCACGTGCACAACCAGACCAACCTGACCAGCGGCTTCGACCTCGATGCGCTCAGCGCGGAGCTCGCAGACATCCCCGGCTTCGACTGGGATGCCTTCGGCTTCGACTTCGAGGCACCGAAGGGCGACTGGTTCGAGAGCCGCCAACGCTTCGACAGCTCTGGGCAGGAGGGCAACGACGAGTATAACGAGTTCGTCGAGAAGTTCGAGGTCAAGAAGACCACCGACGACTGCTACACGCCCGACAAGGTTTACGACGCGATAGCCGGATGGGTGGCGCGAGAATACGGAGCGGACCGCTCCAAGTTCATGCGCCCGTTCTTCCCGGGGGGGGGACTACCAGGGGGAGGAATACCCGAGCGACTGCATCGTGGTGGACAACCCGCCCTTCTCAATCCTCACCGAGATCGTGCGCTGGTATTGCTCGCACGGCGTCAAGTTCTTCCTGTTCGCGCCGACGCTCACGCTCTTCAGCGGCCTCGGCGAGAACGTCTGCTACATCGCCTGCGACTGCGACATTACCTACGAGAACGGCGCGACCGTCAACACGTCCTTCATCACTAACCTCGACACGCGCTACCACCTGCGCACGGCGCCCGACCTCATGGAGACCGCCAACGCGGCCAACAAGGAGGTGAGGGCCGAGCAGGCGTCGCCGGTCAACCTCAAGTACAAGTACCCGCCATATGTCGTCACCTCTGCGATGGCGGCGACCTGGGCGCATGTGGGCGTGGACTTCCGCGTGGAGAAGGGGCAGGCGCTCCAAGTCCGCGCGCTCGACGCGCAGAAGGAATACGGCAAGGCCATCTACGGCAGCGGCCTGCTCTTATCCGAGAAGGCCAAGGCCGACGCCGAGAAGGCCAAGGCCGACGCCGAGAAGGCCAAGGCCGACGCCGAGAAGGCCAAGGCGCTCGAGGCGGCCAAGGCGCTCGAGGCGGCCAAGGCGCTCGGCGACGGCGTGGAGGTCGAGCCCGACGGATCGGTGATCTGGCGGCTATCCGACCGGGAGCGCGCCATCATCGCCGACCTCTCCGCGGGCAAGGCGATCGGCCTGGGCGAGGTCGCGTAGATAGGCGGCACCGCCCTGCGACCTGACCCATCCATACAGCTCCGCATCCTTCGGGAAGAAACGGACCACGACCTGCTTCACCGACCTCTTCCGATACTCGGCGACTGCCTTCGACTGGGCGGGGGATGCCATGCGCGCCTCCTCTAGTTCTGGCCCTCGATGTCGGCCATGACCTCGTAGAAGCCCCTGCCGAAATCACGGGCGACCGTGCCGGCCATCGCGGTGACAGACGCCTGCAGGAGGCTGCAGAGGTCGAGGTCCCCGCGATCGTCGGCTTCGACCATCTCGGCCATCATCGTGCGCATCAGCTCGATCTTCTTCGTGTAGTTGCGGTTCTGGGTGGCCTTCTGGAATGCAGCGTTCATCTCTGGTCCTTCCGTATCTTTCCGTCTGACAAGTTAATTATAGGGTATACCCCACAAAAGCGCAAGAACAATTTTGAAAATTCTCAGGGGGTGAGAGCATGCGCAAGCCGACGCCATGGACGCCCGAGCAGGCGCGCCA
>CAMOLV010000160.1 GCA_946619045.1 uncultured Coriobacteriales bacterium
CGCCCGTGACGAACGGGACGTTCATGAGCGAGCGGTCGCAGGCGCGCACGGTGCCCTTGAAGAGCGCGGACTCGTCGAGGAAGTCGTAGAGGATCTTGGCCTTGGCCTCGTTGTACTCCTTCATGGCTGCGAGGCCGCCCTTGGCGGCGAGCCACTTGAAGACCTTGCCGCACACGTAGATGGCCCAGCAGTTGGGCGTGTTGTACAGGGAGCCGGCGTCGGCCTGCGTCTTCCAGTTGAGCATGGTGGGGCAGCCGTCGACGTCACCCTCGGGGATGAGGTCCTCGCGGATGACCGAGATCACCAGGCCGGCGGGGCCGACGTTCTTCTGAACGCCGCCGTAGATGACGCCGTAGCGCTCGACGTCGTGCGGCTGCGAGAGGAACATCGAGCTCACGTCGGACACGAGGATCTTGCCCTTGGTGTTGGGCAGCTCGTGGTAGACGGTGCCGTAGATGGTGTTGTTCTCGCAGATGTAGACGTAGTCGGCATCCTCGCGCACCGGCAGGTCGGAGCAGTCGGGGATGTAGGAGAAGGTCTCGTCGGCGGAGCTGGCGATGGCCTTGGCGTCGATGAAGCGCGCGGCCTCCTGGCAGGCCTTCTTTGCCCACTGGCCGGTGATGATGTAGTCGGCCTTGCCCGTGGCGCCGGGGAGCGCGCAGAGGTTCAGGGGCACGGCGGAGAACTGCTGGGATGCGCCGCCCTGCAGGAACAGGACCTTGTAGTTGTCGGGGATGGCCATGAGGGAGCGCAGATCTGCCTCGGCCTCGTCGATGATGCCCTGGAAGGTGGCGGAGCGATGGCTCATCTCCATGACGGACTGGCCGGAGCCCTTGTAATCGAACATCTCGGAGGAGCACTCGGAGAGGACTTCCTCGGGGAGGACGGCGGGACCTGCGGAGAAGTTGTACACACGTGCCATATCGAAACTCCAATCGCTGTTGTGCGGGCTGTTACACCTTACCTGCAAAAAAGAGAGGGCGCGCCATGCGACGCGCCCTGTTTGCAAACTGTTTGCAAAGATGCAACGTTTTATGCGCTGCGTGTGAATCTAGACATAGAAGAGCATGTCGTTGTAGCTCGGGACGGGCCAGTAGTCGGTGCCGCAGAGGCGCTCCATGGCATCGACCGTGCGGCGCATGTGCTCCATGGCGGGGATGACCACCTCGAGGTAGTAGCGGCACTGCTTGATGGGCGTGATCTGCTTCTTCGCCTCGCTGTTCTCGGCCTCGAGGTCCGAAACCGCGGAGTAGATCGTGTCGATGCCCGCGGTGAGGGTGCGCACGATCTCCTTCTCCGCGGACGCCTCGATGCCGATCTCGGCCTTGGTCGCCACGGAGGTGGCCACGTTGCCGGAGTAGTCGATCAGCGCGGGCAGATAGAGGTGGCGCACCATGTAGCTCATGGTGTTGGCCTCGATGTTGAGGAGCTTGACGTACTGCTCGCACTTGGAGACGTAGCGGGCGCGGAGCTCGCTCGCGTTGAGGACGCCGTACTTCTCGAAGAACGCGATGTTGGCGGGGTCGACGAGCGCGGGCAGCGCATCCGGCGTGGCCTTGAGGTTGGCGAGGCCGCGGCGCTCCGCCTCCTTCTCCCAGTCGTCGGAGTAGCCGTTGCCCTCGAAGATGATGCGCTGATGCGCCTTGAAGGTCGCGCGCGCCCAAGCCATGGCCTCGGCCTTGAAGCTCTCGGGCTCGACGCCCTCGAGGTCGGTGGCGAAGCGGTCGAACTGCTCGGCCACGGCGGTGTTGAGCACCACGTTGGGGTCGGAGATGTTCTGCTGGCTGCCGCACATGCGCAGCTCGAACTTGTTGCCGGTGAAGGCGAAGGGCGAGGTGCGGTTGCGGTCGGTGTTGTCGCGGATGACATCGGGGAGCGTGGGGACGCCGAGGTCCATGAGCTCGCGCCCGTGCGCCTCGGAGTGCGTGCCGTTGATGAGGGCCTCCACGACGGGGGAGAGGTTGTCTCCCAAAAAGACCGACACGATCGCGGGAGGTGCCTCGTTGGCGCCCAGACGATGGTCGTTGCCTGCGGAGGTGACGGAGGCGCGGATGAGGTCCGCGTGCTCGTCGACGGCGGCTACGAGGCATGCCAGGATGACGAGGAACTGCAGGTTGTGCTCGGGGTCGGAGCCCGGCTCCAGCAGGTTGTAGCCGTCGGACGAGAGCGACCAGTTGTTGTGCTTGCCCGAGCCGTTCACGTAGGCGAAGGGCTTCTCGGCGAGCAGGCAGGCAAGGCCGTGGTGGCTCGCGAGGAGCTTCATCTTCTCCATGGTGAGGAGGTTGTTGTCGATGGCGGCAGAGCCCGTCTCGTAGATCGGCGCAAGCTCATGCTGGCAGGGGGCGACCTCGTTGTGCTTGGTCTTGGCGGGGATGCCGAGCTTCCAAAGCTCGTCGTCGAGCTCCTTCATGAACTCGTTGACAGTGGGGCGGATGGCGCCGAAGTAGTGCTCGTCGAGCTCCTGGCCCTTGGAGGGCTCGCAGCCGAAGAGCGTGCGGCCGCAGAGCACGAGGTCGGGCCTCGCCTGGAAGTCCTCCTCGCGGATGAGGAAGTACTCCTGCTCGGCGCCGATGCTGGTGAGCACGCGGTTGGGGTGGCGGCCGAAGAGGGCGAGCAGGCGCTTGGCCTGCGTCTCGAGGGCTACCTGGCTGCGCAGGAAGGGCGTCTTCTTGTCGAGCGCCTCGCCGGTGTAGGAGATGAACGCGGTGGGGATGCAGAGCACCTCGTCCTTGATGAAGGCGGGGCTGGTGGGATCCCATACGGTGTAGCCGCGCGCCTCGAAGGTGGAGCGGATGCCGCCCGAGGGGAAGCTCGAGGCGTCGGGCTCGCCCTGCACGAGCTCCTTGCCCGAGAACGCCATGAGCACGCCGCCGCCCTCGATGGGCGTGATGAAGCCGTCGTGCTTCTCGCTCGTGATGCCGGTGAGGGGCTGGAACCAGTGCGTGAAGTGCGTGGCGCCCAGCTCGAGCGCCCATTCCTTCATGGCGTGGGCGACCTCGTTGGCGATGTCGATGTCGAGCGGCGCGCCGTCGTCGATGACGCGCTTGAGCTTCTTGTAGGTGGGCTTGGGCAGGCGCTGCTGCATAACCGCCTCGGTGAAGACGAGACTGCCGTATTCGCTGGTCACGCGGTCTGCTGGCATGGCTGCTCCTTTCCTTGTGAAATGACCACAACTCATAATTGTCGCACGAATCCGCCAAATGCGCGAACAAAACGAGGTTGTAACAGGGGAGATACGTTATTTCTGCTTTTCTCCGGCAAAGCTTGGCCGTCCGCAACGAACACCGCAGTTATATAGCGGATCTTCGAGTATCCCCGGAACGTTTCCGCAGGTCAGAGAGATGGGGTTTTCGGGGATGTCCGTTATAACTGCGGTGTTCGTTGCGCGGGCGCCCGTTTGCGCCTAACGACGCAAAACAGTCCCGTATGCGCGGTACAATCGATGGCGTCGAACCGATTCGAAGGAGCCCACATGCCCGAGGAGACCCCGCAGCGCCGCACCATCGCCGTCATCGACGGCAACTCGCTCATGCACCGCGCATTCCATGCCATCATGCAGCCCATGAACGCGCCGGACGGCACGCCCACCAACGCGCTCTTCGGGTTCTTCAACATGTTCATCAAGCTCGTCGAGACCTACAAGCCCGATGGCGTGATCTGCGCGTTCGACAAGGGCAAGCCGCAGGTGCGCATGGATATGCTGCCGCAGTACAAGGCGCAGCGCCCGCCCATGGACGACCGCCTGCGCCAGCAGTTCCCCCTGGTCAAGGACCTTCTGCGCTCCCTCGACGTCCCCGTGTGCGAGCTCGAGGGCTGGGAGGGCGACGACATCCTGGGCACGCTCGCGCGCCGCGGCGAGGCCGCCGGCTACGACATGTACCTCTTCACCGGCGACCGCGACATGTACCAGCTGGCCACCGAGAACGTCAAGATCGTCTCCACCAAGAAGGGCGTGTCCGACGTGGTCATCATGACGCCCGAGAGCGTGGACGACCTCTACCACGGCATCACGCCCGAGC
>CAMOLV010000161.1 GCA_946619045.1 uncultured Coriobacteriales bacterium
GAGCCCCACCTCGGGCACCAGGTGCGGAATCCCGACGACAACGTATGCGCAGTTTGACTATGAGGGTCGAATAAGCTCGGACCCGCGAAAACGCGGGTCCGAGGATCGAAGCTATCGGCTGAGCAGCAGGGCCTTCTGGGGGTTGACCTGCTGCAGGAGCTCGAACAGGTCGTCGTATGCAGGATCATCGAGGCGGTAGTAGATCTTGCACGCGAGCTCGATGTGATCGTCATCGACCTCGTCCCCATCGAGCTCGAGGCACCTGTTGATATCGCGTCGTGCGCTTTCGAGGTCGATGTCCTGCTCGCACATGGCAAGGTTGTAGTAGAGGAACGAGCGCTCCGTGAAGGTGATGGCATGCTTGAGCGCCTCGACGGCCTTGGTCACATAGGATTCCTCGCCCGTCGTGCAATAGATGCCGTAATACAGACGGTTGAGCTGGTTGAAGACCTGGGCGCGCTGATAGGAATCGATGTCTTCCGAAGGTGTCTGCGACGCATAGAGGTCAAGCGCTTGGGCAGCCCGCTCGACGAGGTCCTTAATCTCGAGCTCCCGGTCGGTACGGTTCGCGCATCCGACGAGCGCGCCGAGGTACTCGACCTTCTGCTTGAAGCCCATGTCGGAGTCGAAGAACTCCTGGGCATACGCGAACAGCATGTCGGTGGCGCGCAGCGAACCCATCGAGGCGGCCTGCTCGACGTAGATGTCGTAGAAGCGGTTCTTCTCCGTGGTCCACTGGAGGCGGTCCATCGCGGCTTCCGCCAGGGGGATGTTGTCGGTCTTGAGCGCGAGCCTGAACGACTCGCGCGGGCTGAGGCCCTCGGGAAGATCGCCCTCGGGCGTTGCCGCGGCCTTGGCCGCGGGGGCCGCCTTGGCCATACGGTCGATCTTGCGCTCCACGCGCTGCAGGACCTGGTACACGCCGGCAAGGGTGGCGTTGCCGTTCTCGCCCTCGAAGCCGTTGGAGGACACCGACTGGATGGCCTCGCGCAGCTGGTCTCGGAACAGCCGCGCACCGCGGCGCGTCTCGATCTCGTACTCGATATAGCGCCTGCCGGCGATATCGACGGGCAGAGGCGGAAGGCCGTGGCGGCGCACGAGGATGATGGGCTTGCCCGTCTCGTCGCGGCGTCCCAGCTCGTAGTACACGTTGACGTTGTCCTCGCTCAAGTCGGCGATGCACAGCTCGGCGTTCTGGATCCGCTCGATGATGTCGGCGTCGACCTGCTTTGTGTCGAGGTTGTGGTCGCCGCGCATCGCGCTGATGCCGAACGGCTCGAGGGCGGTGCCGATCTCCTCGAACAGGTCGTCGGCATGCATGCGGGTCTCGGAGCCGCTCACTCCGATCGGGCAGATGATGAAGCAGGTGGGCATGGAGTCCTCCTCGTTCGGCACGGCAATCAGCAGATTTGATTATCGGTCAAGTTCGGGCTCCGAATGGCGAGAAACAGGGCAGCGGTCGCAAAGCGTACGGCTACAGCGCCTCGATAGCCTTCGCAAGCGCTTCTTGGAAGGCCGCCTCCTCCTGGGCGACGATCGCACGGTAGCCCGCGACCTCGTCGATGGAGAGCTCGTGCGCGGAGACCCATGCGAGCTTCCCGGCAGCCTTCTCGGTCTTCACGGCGATCTGCTCGTATGCAGGGCCGATCCGCAGGAGCTCGAGCGCCTGCGCGGGGTCTATGAGGCCGCTCGTGAAGATGCCGAAGGTATCGTAGATGGTGTCGTTGGCGATGGGACCGACGATCACGTCCGTATCGGGGAGGCCGTCCGGCCTGCCTGCACGGTTAGCGAAGATGTAGGAGAACCACTCCTCGTCGCGTCCGAGCCGCTTGACCGCAAGCCCATCGCAGTCGAGCTCGTAGACGTTGATATAGGTTGCCTCGCCCTTGCGCATGCGCGCCCAGCAGGCGGCGAACGCCTCGTCCGCCGTGAGGTAGAAGCCCTGCCCGAAATCGGCGTTGGCACGGCCGATACGGACATCCGGCTTCTCGATGATCTGATGGCTGGTGTGGTAGAGGGGCATGCCGACCCCTTCCAGCGGACGTTATCTCAAGAACGGATTCGATCGGATCTCCCGACCCATGGTCGAGGAGTGGCCATGGCCGCAGAGGACGGCGGTCTCGGAGGGAATCTCGCGCTTGAGACGTTCGAGCGAGTCCATGATGGCGTCCTCGTCCCCGCCGGCAAGATCCGTGCGGCCGCGGCTGCCTGCGAAGAGCGTGTCGCCTGTGAAGAGGATGCCCTCCGCCGTTCCGGAGCCCAGCAGGCAGATGCCTCCCGGCGTATGGCCGGGCGTCTCGATGACGGTGAAGACGGCGGTGCCCACCTCGATCGTATCGCCCTCGGAAAGGAGCCTGTCCGGCTGCGGCGCATCGTCGTCGCATTCGACGCCCGGAAACACGCTTGCCTTGGAGTGGCAGGCGAGCTCGACGTCCGCGGCATTGATGAGGAAGTCCGCGCCGGTTGCCTCCTTCAGGGCGGCAACCCCTCCCACATGGTCGAAGTGCCCATGAGTGCAGACGATCGCGACGACATCGAGCGATCCGAGATCCGCGGCGATCTGGGCGCCGGAGCCGCCCGGGTCGACCACGATGCACGATCCATCGCTTATGTAGGCATAGCAGTTGGTCTCGATCGGCGTCACGATGTACTGGCGGATCTCGTCAGCCATCAGCGGACCCTCCGCTTCATCTGGTTGGCGCCCTCGCCCGGCATGATGCGGCGGGCATCATAGACGGACGGCACGCGCGACACGGATGCGAGCAGCGCGTCGAGCAGGCTCGCATCGGAGATGGCGACGAGGAACCTCAGGCGCGCCAGGCCCTGCGAGGTGGTCTGCGTGGCGGCGGAGAGGATGTTGGCGCCGGCTTCGCCGATCGCGATGGTCACGTCCTTGAGCAGGCCCATGCGGTCGGAAGCCTCGACCACGATCTCCACGCGGAACTCGGTGGCGCCGGACGCATCCCACTCGACATCGATCATGCGCTCGGGATTCTGCATGAGATCGTTCACGTTCGGGCAGTTGGCACGGTGCACCGAGACGCCGCGGCCGCGGGTGATGTAGCCCACGATCTCGTCGCCTGCAACGGGGTTGCAGCAGTGCGCGAGATGGACGAGCAGGTCGGCATCGCCCTTGACCACGACTCCGCAGCTCGCCTTCCTATGCTTCTTGCCCTTGTCCTTGTTCGAGACGTTGTAGGCCTGCATGAGCGGGGTGTCGTTGCTCATGGCGTTCTTCATCGCGGCCTCGCGCTCGGCCTGCTTGCGGGCGGCGGCCTGGCTCTCGGGCGAGCCGGCCTCGAGCACCTCGCTCACCTTGGCGGCGACGGTCTTGGGATTGACCTTGTTGGAGCCGATGGCGGCGAAGAGGTCGTCGATGGTGCGGTAATCGAAATGGCCCAGCACCTTGGCGAGGGCCTTGCCCGTGCGCTGCGTGGAGATGCCGTACCCCTTCTTGCGCAGCTCCTTGGCGAGGTCGCTCCTGCCCTGCTCGGCATCGTCGGACTTGGTCTCGACGTTGAAGTACTTGCGGATCTTGTTGCGAGCCGAGGGCGTGGCGACGATGCTCATCCAGTCGCGCGAGGGCTTGGCGTTCTTGTTGGTGAGGATCTCCACGCGGTCGCCGCTCGAGAGCTTGTGCGTGAGGGGCACAACCGATCCGTTGACCTTGGCGCCCACGCAATGGTTTCCCACCTCGGTATGGACCGCGTAGGCGAAGTCGAGCGGCGTGGAGTCGCGGCGCAGGCTCATGACCTCGCCCTTGGGGGTGAACACGAAGATCTCGTGCTCGAAGAGGTCGACCTTGAGGTCGTCGAGGTACTCGTGCGCATCCTCGATATCGTCCTCGGTCGCCCAGTTGAGGCTCTGCCTGATCCAGCGGATCGTGGAGTCGACGTTCTTGTCCTCGGCGCTCATGCGGCCGCGCGAGTTGCCGTCCTTCTTGTAGAGCCAGTGGGCGGCGATGCCGTACTCGCTCGCCTCGTGCATCTCCTGCGTGCGGATCTG
>CAMOLV010000162.1 GCA_946619045.1 uncultured Coriobacteriales bacterium
GGCTTCTCGGGTTCGGATTCGCTGACGGGCTCGGACTCTGGCTCTGGTACGGGTTCGTGTTCGGACCCAGGGCCTTTGACGAGCTCGTCGAGCGAGACCTCGAATAGGTCCGCGAGGGCGATGAGGTTCTCGGTATCGGGAAGCGTCTCCCCGCATTCCCAGCGGGAGACCGCCTGGCGCGAGACGCCCAGCTTGTTGGCGAGCGTCTCCTGCGAGAGACCGTGATCGAGCCTGAGCTGGGCGATACGGGGGCCGAGATCTGCTGCCATGGCGTTCCTCCTGTAATCGGATCGACCTGTCACGGCAAGTCTGGCCCTTCTCGATCGGTTTCCTCCACCACCTTGACGATACAAAATGCGCGGTCACCCCGCAACTTCGGGTTGCGGCCCTCCGACCTGCGCGAATGTCCTATTTTGCGTGCACCCATCGCACGTAGTCGCTGCCGCGTGCGCCGTCCACGCCTCCCACGACGACCAGGTAGTCCCTGAATTGGTGCCACCCGGCGACCTCCTGGTCGAAGGTCGTCTCGGGAGTTGCCCAGCTGAGGTCGACCTCTTCCGTCCACTCGTCGTAGTCGCGCGCGATCCACTCGTCCATATCCCAGTTATCGGTGAAGACGCCCACGACGAACCGTTCTCCCGTGCTCGTTCGGGTGACCACCGTGATGCATCCGGCGCTGCGATAATCCGCACTGATGAAATCCTCGCAGCTCGAGACCGTGTAGTCGTCCTCCCAGCTTTTGGGCAGGTTGATGCGATAGCAGTAGGTTTCGATTTCGGGGCCGGCGAAGAGCAGCCACGCGCCGATGCGGAAGGCACCGAAGAGCGCGAGCGCTGCGAGCACGATCATAAGAACGTTGGGTTTCTTCTTGGGCTGCTCGGGCATGGCGGCCTCCTCTCCCCGACATGGCATTATTCTGCCATGACGAGGGACAGCCAAGACGCTTCATCGGCAGCCTGAACGCCATGTGGCAGCAAAAAACCTGCTGGTGATGCACGCTATCGAGGTTACGCGTGCTAGGGCTAACGATCGATGAATAACGAGGGGGTTCTATGCGGGATCGCCGCATAGAACCCCCTCGATGATGGCGGACGTCCAGCTGCTTGCATCACCAGCAGGATTATCGGGCTCCACCGGCCCCCTTCCGCCGGATTTAGAACTCGCGGGTGCGGTAAACGCGAAGCGAGATCCGGCTCGAGATGAAATAGAGCGCGAACGCAAGCGCGACGGTGCCGATCGCAAGCGGTGCGGGGGAGCCCATGGAGGCAACAAGCTCGAGCACCTTGCCGGCAACCGACTCGGCGATCTTCTGCACGGGCTCGAGCATGAAGAGCATGCAGGCGAAGAAGGGGAGCGTGAAGTAGAGACGCGCCTTCATGAAGCCCATCTTGAAGAAGATAGGTATCTCGATGGCCAGATAGATGAGCGAGACGGCAAGGCAGAGCACGATCGCCGCCGCCACGGCCTCGGCAGGCATGAGTGTGACTGCTCCGAAGCGGACCAGGGTGACGATCGCGGTGATCACGGCGGCGAGCAGCCCGAAGACGGCAAGGAGGACGACGATGATGATCAGCATCATGGCGTAGCGGCTCGCGACGATCTGCCAGCGCGTGAAGGGCATCGAGAGGCGCACGCTCTCCCAGCCCTCGCGCTCGTCCTGCCCGAAGAGCGCGAAGAACGCGTAGAAGGCGAACATGAGCGGGGCGATGCTCATGATGTTGCCCTGCACGACACCGGCGGCACCCTCAGGGTCAAGGCTGGCGTTGAAGCTCGTGAATGTGACGATGCCGCAGATCAGGACGACCGAGAACAGGTACTGCCCGATGCTCTTCCTGATGATGCTCAAATCGGCAAAGAGAAGGGCCTTCATCTACCTCACCTCGCCTTTCACGAGAAGTGCCATGATGTCGTCGATGCCCGCAGGGTCGACGGCGAACTCGGGGTATGCCTGGGCGAAGGCGCGCCTGCTGGGTACGAGCACCGCGTAGGAGAGCTCGCGCTTGAGCACGCGCAGGGTGCCGGGCGCGTAGGCGCCGTCGGCGAGCAGCCGCTCGAGCTCGCCGGCGCGCAGGCTCGCAATGCCCTGCTCGGAGATCTCGTCTGCCGTGCAATCGAGCAGGATCGCGCCGTTATCGATAAGCACGATGTAGTCGGCCAGATGCTCGAGGTCGCTCGTGATGTGGCTCGAGATGAGGATCGAGCGGCCCTCGGCGTTCATCCACGCGCGGAGCACGTCGAGCACCTCCTCGCGCACGATGGGGTCGAGGCCCGCGGTGGGCTCGTCGAGCACGAGAAGCTCCGCCCCGCTCGCGATGACGCATGCGAGCTGGGCCTTCATGCCCATGCCGCGCGAGAGGTCCTTGACGGGCTTGTCGAACGCGTCGAGCGAGAGCTTGGCGCACATCTCGTCGAAGAGCGCGCGATCGAAGGCGGGGTAGGCGAGCTCGTAGAAGCGCTCGATCTGGCGCACCGTCATCATGGTGGGGTAGGCGGTCACGGCGCTCACATAGCCCACGCGCGCCTTGAGGGCGGTGAGCTCCTGCTCGTCGAGCTTGGCGGGGTCCTTCCCGAAGAGTTCGATGGAACCGCCGTCGAGCGCGATGGAGCCGAGCACGGCTTTCATGATCGTGGTCTTGCCGGCACCGTTCTGGCCGATCAGGCCCACGATGGCGCCGGCGGGCACGTCGAACGACACGTCCTTGAGCGAGAAGTCGCCGTACGACTTGCGGATGCCCTTGATGCTAAGATCCACTGCCTGTTCCATTAATTCTCCTCCTCAAGCTGGAGATCGAGCATCTCGTGCAACTCCTGCGCGGAGAGGCCCGCGATGCGTGCGTCGGCTATAACCTGGGCGAGCGATGCCTCGACGTGGCGGAGGCGGTCCTCGCGCAGCAGCTCGATGTTGCCCGCCGAGACGAAGCAGCCCTTGCCGGGGACGGTCTCGATGTAGCCCTGCGCCTCGAGGTCGGAGTAGGCCCGCTTGGTGGTGATGGCGCTGATCCTGAGGGACGCCGCGAGCGTGCGGATCGAGGGCAGGGCCTCGCCGGGAGCAAGCGCGCCCGTGAGGATGCTGTCGCGTATCTGCGAGGAGATCTGCTCGTAGATGGGCTTATCGGACGAATTGCTTATGACGATTTCCATGGGTTCCCTTCCATGGTGCACTGTGCTTATAACTGTATATACCGTATATATACGGATGTGTCAACAAGAATCGTATGAAAAACCCGGCGGTCGGTCCGCCGGGTTCTCCGATGCGTATGCTGTACGTGCTGTCCTATATCCTGACGCGTGCGGGCTCGTCGCCGAAGCTGATGCCCACCGAGCGCGCGTGGGCTATGAGCTGGCTCTCGGGGTCGACGAACTTGAGTTTCTCGCCGACCTCTTCCAGCGGGACGCGAACGATCTTGCGGCCGTGGTCGGCCACCATGAAACCGTACTCGCGGGCGAGGACGGCGCGACCCGCCTCGGCTCCGACCTGCGTGGCGAACACGCGGTCGTAGGGGCAGGGCTGTCCGCCGCGCTGCGTGTGGCCGGGGATGCCCACGCGCACCTCGCGACCGGTGCGGGCCGCGATCTCTCCGGCGATGTCGTAGGCAACCGAGGGGCTCGTGCGTCCCTCGAGAAGCGCCTTGTACTCCTTCTTGGAGAGTGCGGCCTCCCCCTTGGAGATGGCGCCCTCCGCAACGGCGATGATGGCGAAGTTCGCACCGCCCTTGGTGCGCTGCTCGACGACATCGCAGACGTTCTCGATGTCGTAGGGGATCTCGGGGATGAGGATGACGTCGGCGCCGCCGGCGATGCCCGCATACAGCGGGATCCAACCCACCTTGTGGCCCATGATCTCGATCACGAACACGCGGCCGTGGCTCGAGGCGGTGGTGTGGATGTCGTCGATGAACTTGGTCGCGATCTCGAGCGCCGAGTGGAAGCCGAAGGTGAGGTCGGTGCCCCAGGTGTCGTTGTCGATGGTCTTGGGCAG
>CAMOLV010000163.1 GCA_946619045.1 uncultured Coriobacteriales bacterium
GTAGGCGTCCATAGCCGACGGGCTGTCGACGATGAGGCCGCAGCTGATGCAAATGGAATATGCGGCATAGCCGTCTTCCGTGCACGTCGGGGCTTTGTATGCGATGTCGCTCCAGGTGTGGACATGCGTGAAGACGGCGGTGAGATGCCATTCCTCCCACACGTTGAACGTGTAGTTCGCGACGGAGGAGAAGTGGCGCCCGAGGCCGTCCTGCCAGTGCGAGAAGGCGTACCCCGGCGCCGGGGTCGCGGTGATGGTGCACTCGCTCGACTCGACGAAGGTGCCGCCGCCGGTGACGGTGCCGCCCGAGGCGGGATAGGCGAAGGTCCAGATGCCGTAGCTGGCTTTGAGCGCGGGGGTCTTCTCGACCTTGGTGGCGCCGCAGACGGTGCAGGTGTAGGTGTACTCGCCCGGGACGCCCACGGCGGGCTCCTTGGTCATTTTGCCGCCGTCCCAGACATGCCCGGTCGCGGGGATGCCCTCGTACTGCTCGCCGTCGCAGCCGTACACGACGCAGTGGCGCCAGCGCGTCCCGTCCGTCTCGCAGCTGGCGGGCGTGATGACCGACCACTCGCTCCAGGTGTGGATGCCGGTGGCGGGGATGGACTCGTAGTACGTGTCGCCGCACTCGCTGCAGGTGTATTCCCTCAGGCCGTTGTTGATGCAGGTGGCCTCGGTGATGCCCGACTGGTACCAGCTATGGCCGAGCGCGGGGAGCTCCCATTCGCTCTGCGAGAGCACGGTCGTCCCATCCGGTGCGTAATGCTTGCCGCAGAGCGGACAGTAATAGTGGTAGGGGAAGATCAAGCCGCTCTCGGTGCAGGTGGGATATTTTCCGTCGACTTGATCGAAAGCATGCACGTGGCCGACGGGCTTGAAGTAGGCGATCGCCCAGAGATCTATATCGGCGAGACCGTCGGTTCCGAAACCGGGGTTCGGCTCGTAGAAGGTGTAGAGCACGGCATCGTTCGCGGTGTTGATGATCTCCCAATGATCGAACTGGTAGCCCTCGTATGCCTCGGCATAGAGGTAGATCCACTCGCCGGTGCTGAAGCTGCCGCCGCCGGATGTGGCGCCAGATCCGCTCGGGCTCTCCTGGGTTCCCAGGTTGATGTAGCCCCCCGCATACGCACGGGTCGGCAGGAGCAGCATCATGATGAATGCAATGGGGAGAAGAAAGCGGGTGAAGCGTCTCATGGGCAGTCCTTCCTCGCGATGCATAAAAGCACAACTTAACAATACCAGATACGGGCATTCGACCTCTTGGCGAAAAGACCATTCCTGTTCAATCGGTGCGTGCAAGCTGGGCAAACGGACTTGTCTGCCCGACTGTGCTAGACTCCGCTGTTGGAAAAACACTTATCTGGAAGCGGGGTGCTCACTTTGGCAGATTCCGAGACCACCGCGCTGGCGCATGCCGCGCGCGAGCGGACCGCCCTCGGGCTCGCCGTGATCTGCGCGGGCGGGTTCATGGATGCCTATTCGTATCTCACGCGCGGGCATGTCTTCGCAACCGGCCAGACCGGGAACATCGTGCTGCTCGGCGTCCATCTTGCCCAGCTCGACTGGTTGGGCGTCGCCCGCTACCTCGCTCCCATCGTGGCGTTCGTGATCGGGATCCTCGTCTCCAAGCATGTGATGGCGCAGGTCCATGCCGGGGACCACTTCCGCATGCAGCGATGGGTCATCGCGTTCGAGGCGGTGGCGTTCGCGCTCATCGCGCTTCTCCCTCCCGAGGTCCCCGACCTGATCGTCAATCTCGCGATCTCGTTCTGCGCCGCCCTCTCGTTCGAGAACTTCCGCACGTTCGGCACCAGATCCGCGTATGCAAGCGTGTTCTGCACGGGCAATCTCCGCTCCTTCGCCGAGACCCTCTACGACGGTTTCGTGGGGCATGACCGCCACGAGATGCATCGTTCGCTGCGCTATCTCGCGCTCGTGGCGTCGTTCACGGCGGGCGTGGTGCTGGGCTTCTTTCTCATCGGAGCCTTCGGGCACTTTGCCGCGTTCGCCGTGAGCGCACTGTTCCTGCTCGCCACCGTCTTCGTGGGCGATTTCGCCCGCGATGCCGAGCCGTTCCCAAAAGGAGCCTGACGATGATCGAGAACCCCATCCTTCCCGGTTTCAATCCCGACCCCTGCATCTGCCGCCGCGGCGACGACTTCTTCATCGCCGTCTCGTCGTTCGAATGGATGCCGGGCATACCCATCTACCATTCCCGCGACCTTGCGCATTGGGAACTGTACGCGCACGCGCTCGTGGATGACGAGCGGGTCGACCTCAAGAAGCTGCCCGCCTCGAAGGGCATCTGGGCTCCGTGCCTGACCTGGTGCGAGGAGGACGGCCTCTTCTACGTGGTCTACGGGGTCATGAACTCCATGAACGCTCGCTACTTCGATATCGACAACTACCTCATCAGCGCCCCCGACCTGCGCGGTCCCTGGAGCGAGCCGGTCTATCTCCACTCCGCGGGATTCGATGCCTCGATCCTCCATGACGATGACGGGCGCAAGTACGTCGTGTCGCTCGAATGGGAGACGCGCGACGGCTACGTGAAGCCCGGTGCGATCTGCCTTGCGGAGTACGACCCTGCGGAGAAGCGCATCGTCGGATATCCCGAGCGCATCTGGTATGGAGGCACCGAGCGCGGGTGCCTCGAGGCTCCGCACCTCACCAAGCACGATGGCAGGTACTACCTCATGTGCGCCGAGGGCGGCACGGGGTACTACCATTGCGTCACCATGGCGCGGGCGGACGACGTCCACGGCCCCTACGTGGGCGATCCCGAGAACCCGATCCTCACAAGCCAGCCCGCCGCGGTGAACGAGCGCGCCGATACGGACCACCTGAAGCCGCGCTACTTCAATCCCGAGGCCGCGATCCAGAAGGCCGGGCACGGAAGCTATGTGAGCCTGGGCGGCGGCGAGGCGTGGCTCGCCTTCCACGGGTCGCGTCCCTTCACGCCCGAGCTGCGCTGCACGCTCGGCCGCGAGACGTGCATCCAGCCCATGCGCTGGACGGACGACGGGTGGCTGCGCGCGGCAGACGGCGGCAAGCTGCCCGCGGGGGAGGTCGCGGAGCCCGCGCTCCCTCCGTGCCCGATGCCGCAGGTTCCGTCGCACGACGATTTCGACGATCTCGAGCTCGGCGCCTGGTACTATGCCCCGCGCATCATGCCCGGCAGGTTCGCCGACCTCGCCGCCCGTCCGGGGTGGGTGCGCCTGCGCGGGCAGGAGTCGCAGACCTCGCTCAACCGCGTGAGCCTGCTCGCCCGCAAGCTCACGAGCGTGCATGCCACGGTCACCGCCAGGATGGACTTCACCGCCGACACGTTCCAGCAGGATGCCGGCCTGATCCTCTACTACGACAACATGGACTACCTCTACCTGCGCAAATACTTCGACGAGTCGCTGGGGTGCAATGCGCTGATGGTCCAGCGCATGGATAACGGCGTGCGCACGGAGCATGACGTGACCGCGGTGGGGGATGGCGCGCTCTTCCTCAGGCTGGTCGTCGACGGCAGGGATTGCCGGATGGAGTGGGGCTACAGCCTCGACGACCTCCATCGGATCGGACCCGTCTTCGATACCTCGGAGTTCTCGGACGAGTACTGCAGCTACGGGGAGTTCACCGGCACGATGGTCGGAATCACCTGCGCCGACCGCGTGTTCCGCGCAAAATGCGCCGACTTCGACTTCCTGGAGTATGAGGACGAGGCCTGATCGGGCGTTTGGCCGTACCTGGCTTTTAGTATCTGGACAAACGGTTCGAGAAAACTGTCCAGATGCTAAAAGCCAGCTTTGCCCGCCAGAAGCTGGCTTTGACAATCTGGACAATAATTCGGAGGCGTTTGTCCAGATACTAAAAGCGAGCTCATGAGGAATCCTGCCGTTTTGGCTGCAAAACGTGCTAGAATACCGCTTTAGGCGATGACGGAGAGGTTCGGGACTCGCGTTTGGCGCGGACAGAGAGGGCAT
>CAMOLV010000164.1 GCA_946619045.1 uncultured Coriobacteriales bacterium
GCTGCGTGGCCGCATAGCCCTGCGGCGCTGCAGGCGCGGCGTAGCCGGACGGAACCGCAGGCGCGAATCCCGTCGGTGCCGGCGCGGCAACGTTGACGGACTTCTCCTTGAAGAACGCGCCGCGGTTGGGCACGTCGAGGTCCTTCAGGATGCGGACCGCCTTGATGATCAGCGGGATGTAGAGCGCGATGCAGACGAGGTAGACGATCACCGTGGCGATGCCCTCCTCCGTGCCGGCGGAGACGTACTCGGTCTCGAGCGACTCGCCCATCGCGAAGGTCAGGATGAAGAGCAGCCAATCGTCGAGGCCGTGGAGCAGCGACACCGTGACGAGCTCGCCCGTCTTGCAGACCACCGCCGCGAGGACGAATCCGTACATGCCGGTCTGGAGCACCTTGAGCACGCCCTGGGCGAGCTCGAGCGTGGTCACGTCGCCGATGCGCGAAATATCGACATGAAGCAGTCCGAAGAACAGCGAGCTGAGGATGCAGGCCCAGAAGATGCCCTTGCGGGTGGTGCCCATGCGCGCGAGCAGGCCGTTGAGGACGAGGCCGCGAACCATGAACTCCTCGAAGAGGCCGATGAATATGCAGAAGATGAACGAGAGGAACACCTGCCAAGGCCAATCCGGCACGAGGGCGAGCTCTCCCTCCGCAATGTACCAGTACAGGTCGTAGATGGCGATGCCGGCGGAGATGGCGATGGACCACCACAGGGCGCGCCAGCCGATCTTCCACGAATCCCAGGTGATGTTGAGGAGCTTGGTGCCGCCCAGGATAAGGCACGGGATGATCACGGAGATGGCGCCGCCCGCCTCGGCCAGAAGGTTGAGGCCCACGTCGTCGAGTCCCAGCGCGTCCGCGATGAGCATGCCGGCAAGCTCGCCCACGATGAACAGAGGCACGCATGCGAGCGCGACGACCAGCTTGCCCCATCCCTTCTTGGGCTTGGGGGCGACGGCTGCGGGGGCGGGCATCTGCTGGACGGGCACCGGCTGGGCATACGGCTGCTGCTCGGGCATCTGCTGGACGGGTGCCTGCTGAGGGTACGGCTGCTGCGCGGGCATCTGCTGGACGGACACCGGCTGGGGCGACGTCTGCGGAACTTGGAACTGGTCGGACTGCTGGGTATCCATCTTCGCCCTTCCTTCTTTCGAGAGGCATCTCTCCCAGTATACCCGCTGCTGTCGGTCTTATAGCACTTGGGCGGGGTCTCCCCCGCCCAAGCCGAGTCGCTTCGATTGCGTACTGATCCTACAGGCCCTCGCTCGCGGTTTCCTGACGGGAGAGCGCGACCTCGAGGTTGCCGTTGCGGCAGCGGATCTCGTCGATCATGGCCTTCTCGCTGGCAGGGTCGGCGATGCCCACGTTGTAGGTCAGCCTGAAGAGGCTGCCCATGTTGGTGGTCTTGACCGACACAAGCTCGTGATAGGTGGTGTAGTTCGCGAAGATATCGGTGAAGAGCCCCACGTAGTCCAGGTCCTCGGGGATGGTGATCCTGAGCGTGCGATCCTGGAAGTCGTTCTTGGCGCCGAGGCCGGAGACCTGGTAGATGGCGAGGACCGCTCCGAGGATGGCTGTGACGATAGCGGCGTAGGCGACGTATCCCATGCCGCAGACGAGGCCGATCGCCATGGCGAGGAAGATGAAGCTGATGTCGCGGGCAGATCCGGGGGCGCTGCGGAAACGCACGAGCGAGAACGCGCCGGCGACGGCGACGCCGGCACCCACGTTGCCGTTGACCATCATGATGACCACGGCGACGATGGCGGGCAGCACCGCGAGGGCGAGCACGAACGAGCGGGTCGCACGGCTGCGGAGCGTGTAGACCCATGCCAGCGCGAGGCCCAGGACGAGAGCGGCCGCGATGGAGGCGAGCATCGAGGCGAGCGAGAGGGACGAGGTGGTCGCGGTGGTTGCGAAGAGGGATTCGAGCATGTCGGTCACTTCCTAACTTATGCCACGTGCGCGTGGGCGGCGCGGCGCTGGGTGCGGGTGTAGGCGGGATACGGGACGGGTGCTGGTGCATGGACGGGAAGCACGGTGCGGATGGGGGCGAATGCCGGCACGGTGTCGACGGACGCGCCGGACCGCTGCCACGCGGTACCGTATTTGGAGAACGAGGTCTTGTAGAGCTTCATCGCGGAGAGCTCGCGGACGATCCAGAGCGGCATGGCGCCGGCGCACTTGATCTCCATGAGGGACTGGCCGGGCTCGAGGAGCTGCTCGCCATCGGTATCCTCGGCAAGCGAGAGGCGCTCCATGCGGGTGCGGATGTTGCGGTCGAAGGTGATGCGGAACTCGTGGTCGTCCTTGGCGAAGAATGCGCAGCGATCGTAGGCGATGTAGCAGGACGGGACGAGCTCGCCATAGCGCTGGGCGGTGAAGACGATCTCGCGCTCGATCTGGTCGGCGGGCTCGGCGATACCGGAGAGCAGCGCGGCGGTCCGGGCGGGGTCGGCGACGGTGCGGCGCTTGTAGACGACGCCGTCGTACTTCTTCTTGAGCTCGACGAACATCTCCCTGCCCTCGGCATAGCGGCCGTAGGAGCGGATGCGGACCTTCTCCTTGTAGATGGGCTTCTCGCACGAGCGGCGGATGAGAAGGTGCGACGGGGTGTCGTAGTAGACGTTGCAGATGGTCGACTCGCCGTGCTCGTCGGCCACCATGTAGGGCTCCATGGCCTGCTCGAGACGGGCGCGCTGCTCGTCGGTGACGAGGTACTTGATCTCGTAGCGCTTGAAGACGAATTGGTTTGCCATGATTGCCACCTCCTTGCGTGTTGACGGGAACAACTATACGGAGACGACTTAAAACGAACTTAAAGCTTCCCTGCAATTGGGGACGGTTCCTTTTTGCAGGTTTTCCTGCATTTGGGGACGGTTCCTTTTTGCAGGTTTTCCTGCATTTGGGGACAGGCTTACTTCACATGTTGCTTTGCAACCAACTGACACGAATCTTGCGCTTAACTGACACGAAACTGACAGCAAAAAATGCATGTTTACCTGCGGAAATATCAGGTATAGAATGTCCCGTTAAACGAGAGCGGAAGATCTAGACATCACAGAAAAGAGGGGTTTTCATGCCGAGGAGTCGAAGGCAGATAAGTGAGTCTGGCTACTACCATGTCATGGTTCGCGGAAATGCTAGGCAGACCATCTTCGAATCAGACGGCGGGCGAAAGTACTTTCTTGACTGCCTTGAGAAATGCCTTGAGGGCACCTCCATGTCGGTCCTCGCATGGTGTCTAATGGACAACCATATTCATCTGCTTATCTCGGATCCTGATGGGGAGCTGAGCTCTGTTATGCATCGTGTTCTCACCAGATATGCTCGGTTCTACAACGCACTCGGAGACCGTGTTGGGCATGTTTTTCAAGATCGCTTCAAGAGCATTCCGATTGAGACGGATGATTATCTGCTCGAAGCGATGAGATACATTCATCGGAATCCGGTGAAGGATGGACTATGCCGAAACCCGGGCGACTATCTTTGGAGCAGCTACGGAGATTATTTGATTAGATCCGGGTTCACGGAGACCGCCACGATTCTCGATCTGTTGGGAGGCCAACGGCAATTCATCGAATACTGCAGTCAGGAGACCCGCTACGTGCCTCGCTTCTTGAAACGCCTGAATTCAGACGACGCAATCGCCATTGCAAAAGCAGCCACCGCACTAGACGACCTGCATGAAATCAGGACCTACTCTGTCGAAAAGCGGAACGCATATCTTGCAAAGCTCAAGGCAGAAGGTCTCTCTTCAAAGGAGATAGAGCGGCTGACCGGCATCGGAAGAGGCATAGTCCAAGACGTCCCGGCATAAGAGCGCCTCGATTGGCAGCCTGTCCCCAAATGCAGGAAAACCTGCAAAAGGGAACCGTCCCCAACTGCAGGTCTAAGAGCGCCTCGATTGGCAGCCTGTCCCCAAATGCAGGAAAACCTGCAAAAGGG
>CAMOLV010000165.1 GCA_946619045.1 uncultured Coriobacteriales bacterium
TGCACTTGAGGATGGCCTCGCGGTCCTTGCCGGTGAACTCCTGGGCGGCGGCCAGCTGGTCGAGCGTGCACTGGTGGTACTTCTCGCGCTCGGCCTTGCCGAGGTCGCGCCACACGAGGCGCGCGTTCATGACGTCATCGGTCTTGCGCCCCGTGGCCATGGCCAGCTCGGTGTCGTTCACGTAGTCGACGCCGAGGTCGAAGGCGAGCTGGTAGCCCCTGGCCTTCTCGGCCTCGGTGAGCCGCTTCTTGTCGTCGGTCGCCAGCATGGCGATGATCTCCGCCGCGTCGCCGCGGTTGGGCAGCACGGCCACGGTGATCTCGGGATCCTCGTCGCCGTAGAGCTTGCGCATGGCGCGGTAGCGCCTCTCGCCGTCCACGATGAAGAGGGCGTTGGCGTCCCTCACGCAGACGATCGGGTTCACGGGCTCGCCGCCCGTCGCCTTGATGCTGTCGGCCAGCGCGTCGAGGTCGCCGAAGTCCTGCCGCGGGTTGCCCTCGTTGGGCAGCACCTTGCTGAGCCGCACCTTCTCCGTCTTGATCTCCATCTCTCATCCTTCCGTCGATAACTCTTTCTTATTCCCCGCGCACCGTCCGGGCGCAGGCTGATTCGCGTCTATTCCTGCGGTTTCGTCTCCGATGTCGCCACCTCCCCCGCACCCGCCGCTGGCAGGCTTCTGGCAGGCTCTTTCTCGGTTTCCACGATCGGGTCGCCGAGCTGCATCTGGTCGACGGCGTAGCCCATCGAGCACCGGTTGCAGTAGCCTGCGAGGGTGTGCTCGTACTCGGCCACCGCCGTGCCCTGGTAGTCCGCGCCCTTGACGACGCGGGTCACCTTCTTGTCGGCGGGGCTGATCATGTCGCGCGAGCGCACCGTGATCTTGTAGCGGACCTCGCTCCACCCGTCCTCGGAGTGCGGGTCGCGCACGGGATGGGTGAAGGCCGTGATGGGGCCCTTGCAGTACGGGCAGCGGTAGCCCTTGACGATCATGATGCGCTCCTGTCCTCGGTGATGATCTTGCGGGTGATGGGCCACGGGTCGCGGCCCTTGGCGGGGTCGAAGGTCTCGATGCCGCGCATCGAGAGCCTGTAGCACTCGGCGGCGCGCTCCGGGTCGCCCCTGCACCCTTGCGGGCAGAGCCCTCGGAGCTGGCCCATGAAGGCGTTGATGCCCTGGGCGCTGCCGTGCCCCTTTGCCGCGAGGCTCGCCGCGATGGCGCCGGCGGCCGTCCTGTGCGCCGCTCCGTTGAGGTCTATGAAGACGCCGCCGCCCTCCCCCGGCGCGGATAGGCACGCGGGCGCGCCCATCTCACTAGTAAGGTTGGCGGCTTCTTTCTTTTTCTCTTTCTCTTTCTCTTTCTCTTTCTCTTTAGCGGCACTTTTCGGCGCGTTTCGGTCGATTTCGGCCGATTTCGGCTCATTTCGGCGATTTTCGGGAATAATTCCGCCATCGGAGAGCACCCACGGCCCTACCAGCGATTTCACGCCGCGCTTGCAGGCGATGGCGTACCGCTTCTGTATGCCCTGCGAGGTGAGCACCCGGCTCGACGCCCAGAGGCCCGCGTCGAAGAGCCCGTGCCGCACGCACATGGCGATGAACTCCTCGAGCTCGGCGGGCGCCATCCCGAGGTCGTGCGCGAGGTCCTCCATGGCGCCGCGCGTCATCTCGAGCGCGAAGCCGTGGCCGTAGATCTGCGCGAGGATCTCGTCGACCCATCCCTTGGCCGCCCAGGCCGCCGTCGACTTGCGGTCGCCGCCGCCGGCCTCGGCCATGATCTCGTAGATCTTGTCGTCGTTGAGCATGTCGACCGCCATGGGGAAGTAGTCGAGCCCCGCCTGCCTTGCCATTAGTCCTCCTGCTTGCCTTTTATCTGCCTGAACAGCTCGGCGGCCGCCGCGTCGCGGCCCGGCACCGAGTGCGCGTAGATCCTGAGCGTCGTCGCCTCGTCTGCGTGGCCGAGGCGCTCCGATACCGCCTTGAGGTCCGCGCCGCGCGCGATGAGCAGCGACGCATGCGTGTGCCTGAGCGTGTGGAAGCTGCCATGCGCGCCTGCCGAGCGGAGGAGCGCCGAGACGGCGCTCGATACCTTGTTAGGGCGCATGAACTCGCCATGCAGGGTCACGAGCGGCGTCGTGGTGCCGATGCCCTCGATTCCCTTTAGCTCGGCGTAGCGTGCGCGTATCACGGCGAGGTCGTCCTGTGTGATGGCGACCTCGCGGGGCTTGTGGCTCTTGGTGTCGTACTGCAGGCGCGTGGGCCCTCCGGTGTAGACGACGGTGTTGTCCACGTGGAGGCAGGGCGTCACCTGGTCGACGTCGCACATGCGGATGGCGCATGCCTCGCCGCACCTGAGCCCCATGTTGAGCCCGAGGAACGCCGCGAAGGCCGCCGCGTGTGCCATCTCCCCGCGGCGATCCGACGCCGGCGCGGCGAGGGCGGCCGCGATGGCGGCGTCCACGGCCTCGAGCTCGTCGGGGTCGAGCGAGGATGCCCTGCTCTTCAGGCGCTTGGGGTGCACGGCATACTCTACGGTCGGGATGTCGACCGCTCCGATGTTCGCCATCCAGTTGAATGCGCCGCGCAGGAACCAGTGGAGCGTGAGCACCGTATGCCCCGAGAGGGGCTTGCCGTTCCTGCCGCCGTGGTCGAGCAGGCCCGTGTAGAGCTGCTCGAACTCGACGGCCTGGATCTCCCGCGCGTCCTTGCCGGCGAGCGGCTCGGCGTAGCGCGCGAGCGTCCTGTACGTCTTGACGGTGTTCGCGGGGCGGCCCATCACCTCGAGGCCGTCGATGTAGCGCGTGAGGAGCTCGCCGAAGCGCGGGCGCACGCCCGCGCCGATGGCGGCGGCGATGTCCTCGAGCCACTGCCTGGCCTGCTCCAGGCACTCCCCATCGGTGAGGTTGTCGGGGAATGACTTGTACGGCCTGAGGGGCCGCCCTGTCACCGCGTTGGTGCCGAGGTACGGCCGCACGTAGCGAGTGCCGTTCGTCTCGCGCTTGAGCTTGAGGTTCTTGATGGCCTCGCGCATGGCATCGGAGGTCGTCATGGGCGCGCCGCCTTTATCGCCTCGATGACGGCGCGCAGGCCGCGGTCGTCCGGATCGTCCACGCGCACGAGCATGCGGAGGTTGCTCACGGTGGTCTCGACGCGCTCCATGGGCGCGGGCGCCGCGTAGTACCATCCGAGATCGTCGTGGTAGACCTCGCAGCCTCGGTAGGTGCCGTACGAGATGCTCATGATCTGGGCTCCTTGTTCCAGGCGTCGATGGCGCGCACGTCGCGGCACTTCTTGATGCCCTTGCGGCCGCATGCGAGGCACTCGACCCACCATCCGCCCATCGGGCCGTGGGTGACGCGCAGCTTCATGGATCCGCACCGGGGGCAGGGCATCTTGTCCCTCATCGCGCGCCGCCCATCGGGGATGTGCGCGGCAGGAAATAGTGCAGGCACCCATGCTCGGCGGGCTGCTCGAAGGGGCCCTCCTTGTAGGCTTTCGCCTCGAAGTTGCCGCACTTGTACCGCTTGTCGCTCCTGGTCTTGACGAACTTGGAGCAGTAGGCGCACTCGGAGCAGATGCCCTGCCTTATAGCGAGCGCCATGCCTACCACCCGAGCCCCGCGCCGATGATGAACGCGAGCACGAAGAGGGGCCATGCCTTGAGCCAGTTAACCTGCATTTGATGCCATCCTTCCGTCGTTGCCGGGCCCTGCTCCCCACGCAGATCTCCGTTACCTTCCCCGCCTCGGTCGGCAGGGCCCGGCTGGTTCTCCATGGCGGCGGCCAGGCCGCCATGGTCGGTGCCTGTTGCTAGGCGCGCGGGCGTCCCGCGAGCACCCACTTGTGATATGCGGCCATGAGGTGGCGGGCGCGGATCTCGAGCGGCGCGTCCTGGACGGCCGCGCGCGTCTTGCCCTTGCCCTGCTTTTCCTTTGCCTTAGCC
>CAMOLV010000166.1 GCA_946619045.1 uncultured Coriobacteriales bacterium
GTAGTAGCGCCACTCGATGAACTGGCCGATCTCGTTGCCCATGAAGTTGAGCTTGCCGCCGGGATGCGTCATCTGGTAGAACGCGAGGGCTCGGAGTCCCGCGAACTGGCGCCAGTTGTCGCCCGGCTGGCGGGTGATGAGCGAGCACTTGCCGTGCACGACCTCGTCATGGCTGAGCGGGAGCAGGAAGTTCTCGTTGAACGCGTACATGATGGAGAACGTGAGCATGCCGTGCACGCCGGGGCGGTACGGGAAGTCGGCCTGCATGTAGTGCAGGGTGTCGTTCATCCAGCCCATGTCCCACTTGTAGTTGAAGCCCAGGCCGCCGACCTCGGGCGGATAGGTGACGAGCGGCCACGCGGTGGACTCCTCGGCGATCATCATGACGTCGGGGTAGTACTTGCCGATGGTGGAGTTGCACTGGCGGATGAAGGCGACGGCGTCGTCGTCCTCCTCGGTGCCGCGCGAGTTGAAGCGCTTCTTGGACGGCTCGTCGATGCCGAAGTTGAGGTAGAGCATCGAGGTGACGCCGTCGACGCGGATGCCGTCGGCGTGGTACTCGTCGACCCAGTAGAGCAGGTTGGAGATGAGGAACGTGCGGACCTCGCCGCGCGCCATGTTGAACTTGAGGGTGCCCCAGGTGGGGTGCACGAGGCCCTCGTAGAGCTTGCCGCCGTTGAAGCGGGCGAGGCCGTGGGCGTCGGGGCAGCAGCCGCCGGGGACCCAGTCGAGGATGACGCCGATGCCGGCGTTGTGGCAGGCGTCGACGAAGTGCTTGAACTGCTTGGGATCGCCGAAGCGCGAGGTGGGCGCGTAGTAGCCGACGGTCTGGTAGCCCCAGGAGCCGTCGAAGGGGTGCTCCATGACGGGCATGAGCTCGATGTGCGAGTAGCCCATCATATGGACGTAGTCCACGAGCTGCTCGGAGAGCTCGTCGTAGCTGAGGTAGGAGCCGGTGGCGTCCTCGGGCTTCTCGGGCCACTTGCCGTTGCCGGTGAGGCCGTCGTCATGGCGCTTCCAGCTGCCCAGGTGCACCTCGTAGATGTTGAGCGGGCGCTCGCGGTGGCCGTTGCGGCGGCGGTTCTCCATCCAGCGGTCGTCGCCCCACTCGTAGCCCTCGATGTCGTAGGTGCGCGACGCGTTGTCGGGCACGAGCTCGGCCCAGAAGCCGTACGGGTCGGCCTTGTAGAGCTTCTCGCCGGCGCCGGTCTCGATGAGATATTTATATGAGTCGCCCTGGTTGACGTAGGGGACGAAGCCCTGCCAGACGCCGCCGGTGGCGCTGCACTCGAGGGGGTTGGCCCACTCGTCCCAGCCGTTGAACGACCCGATGACGTGCACGGACTTCACATCGGGAGCCCAGACGGCAAAGTGGTAGCCCTGCACGCCGTCCTTCTCGGCGGGGTGCGCGCCAAGCTTCTGATAGCTCCTATACCACTCGCCCTTAGCCAGAAGGAAAAGGTCGTCCTGCGAAAGGTACAGCGAAGCATCCTGTGCGCTCATCGGTTCTCCCTACCGAGTGTGGTTCTATAGCCCTTCTATTCTAACCTTTGTTTCGCCCGGCTCCCGCGGGATATGGGTTCTCGCGTTGTATCCTTGATAAAGTTCGAGAGGAGGCCGGTATGGCGAGGGAGTCGAAGAAGGCGAAGCGCGAGCGTGCGGTCGAGATGTGCCGGCGCATGGGGGAGCTCTACCCCGCGGTGGAGAGCGCGCTGTGGTTCCGCAACCCGTTCGAGCTGGTCATCTGCGTGCTCTTGTCGGCGCAGACCACCGATGCGGCGGTCAACAAGGTGACGCCCGAGCTGTTCCGGCGCTGGCCGGATGCGGAGTCGCTCGCCGCAGCGGACCCCGCCGAGGTGGGCGAGGTCATCCGCTCGATCGGGTTCTGGCGCGGCAAGGCCGCGCATGCGGTCGAGGCGGCGCAGATGATCGTCGCCGATTACGGCGGCAAGGTGCCCGACACGATGGAGGAGCTCACGAAGCTGCCCGGCGTAGGGCGCAAGACAGCGAACATCGTGCTCAACAAGGCATACGGCAAGGTGGACGGCATCGCGGTGGACACGCATGTGTTCAGGATCTCGCGGAGGCTGCGGTTCTCGGACGCCCCGACGCCGCTGGCCTGCGAGCAGGACCTGCTCGCGCTGCTGCCGCACGAGCTCTGGGGCCCGGTGAACGAGCAGTGGATCCACTTCGGGCGCGACATCTGCTCGGCTCATGCGCCGAAGTGCGGCGAGTGCCCGCTTGCGGACCTCTGCCCGAGCTGCGGCAAGGCCGAGGGCAACCCGGAGCGCAAGAAGCGGTAGGTTTTTTTCCTTTGGCACCCGCCAAACGACGCATGTTTTCACTTTAAAGACGCCTCAAAAACGCCCCCGGGGCATGAAAACCCAGTGGTGATGCAAAGTTGAGGCACCGCATTTCCGTGGTAACGATAATATGCATTCTTACTGGATATTAGACATAGAATATGCGCTTCGTATTCAGGCACCACCTGAACTCGCGGAAGATGTGCATCACTAGCAGGATTCTGGCTATGCTTCCCTATTCTTGAGCATCGAAGCAAGCAAAATCGAACGTCGTTGAACCGCCGTTTTCTCCCCGAGCTTCTTCAGCCGAGCGTTCATGCTTGAACCCGTGAGATCTTCGATCTGTTTGAGCAGCTGCTCTATAAATCTGTCGAATGCCTCATCAGTTTTGAAATCCTCGTACGTTACTTGGAAGACGCGGATTCCTACGGATTGGATGAGGCGCATGCGCTGCTTATCACTCTGCGACTTCTTTAGAATCGCCGCACGCGACTCGGCATCAAGCATATCCAAGTCTCCCAAATCCGGATGGAACTCCTCGCTTTCATATTCGAGGTCGATGGGGATTCTTTCGAAGTAGATGTCTGGGCGGAAGCTCTCCATGGAGGTGAATCGACGGTACGAATCATCGATGGGAATCACGGGATTGAGTTGGGGAATCCCCAGGCCTAGACCGCCGCGCCTAATGGGGAGCCTCAGCATGAGCGCAAGCACGCTTTCCATGGGGGAAGCCGACCCCTCCATGAGGAGAGGAAGAACGTCCTTCGCCCTGCCTGCACCGCGGAATCTTGATCCGCTCAGATACTTGATCGCCTTCGAAATATTGTCGACGGTGGTTGCCGGCTCGATCCCATACACCGGGCGTTCTCCGCTGGGAAAAGACTGGCGAAGGGAGTACGTCCCGCAGAGCTCCATGCCCAGGAGGAGCGCTCGATGGAGGGGAAGGGTCGCGACTGCGTCGATGAAGAGGAGCTCGGGTCCTGCTATGGCGATCTGCGGGCTGACCTTGACGAACAGCTTGCCTGGGATTGCCTTTGAGAGCACCTGCGACTCTATCTCATCTCGACGGCAGAACCTCTTGCATGCGTCCGGCACGATGACCTTCATGGGATGCTTCTTCGTGGGAACGTTCTGCATGCCCAGGCGCGTACAGTCTTCCTCGGTGAGCGGGGTATAGGCACCAGACCTGATGCTCCCCACCGAGCGGCTCCAGCTCAGCGGAATGATCGCTGCTCCCCTATCGCAGCGCAGCGAGCGCAGCATCCTGCGCGCGTAGAGTCCTGTGACCACGTAATCCATACCGCCAGCGTAGCAGCGGACGATGTTGAAAAGTCAGGATTGCCTAGGCGCTGCTGGCACCGAACTGCCGGATAGGTTGCAGTAACCTGACAAACAATAATCGAAATAGCGTTCAAGCTGCGGTTTTGCGTTGCTGAAAAGCTAGATGAGGCCGAGCAGCGCCTCGGGATCGCGGTAGCCGGGGATTGCCCTGTCGACGCCGGGAAGCGATGCCAGGAAATCCGCATCGTACTCCGCCGGCACCGCGACGATGCGCGCAGCACCGGCTCGGCGCGCCGCCTCGAGGCCCGACGGCGCATCCTCGAACACCGTGCAGGCGCCGATGG
>CAMOLV010000167.1 GCA_946619045.1 uncultured Coriobacteriales bacterium
TACTGCATCAGCGTGATCACCTCGCTCATGCACCATGTGGACGGCGCGTTCCCCGACCTCGAGACCTGGGTCATCTACCTGTTCACGTTCCTCGTAGTCCTCCAGGTGTGGGTCTACACCACGCTGCTCATCAACCGCTACGGCGACCGCTCCATCTCGGACAGCGTCTGCCTGTTCATCAACATGTTCCTGCTCTACTTCCTCTCGAAGGGCATCCAGACCGACTGGGAGGAGACGGCCTTCACCTTCAATGCCTCGTGGGCGCTCATCCTCGCCAACCTCCTGGTGAGCTGGCTCTACAAGCTGCTCGTCTACGACAACCTCGATGATGACGACCGACGCATCATGAAGTCCGTCATCGTCATCATCGCCGTCGAGCTCGTCTTCGTCACCGCAGCCGTGTTCCTCGAGGACCTGCCAGGCGTGGTCGCGACCTACATCGCGATGATCTTCTCCCTGGGCGCCTTCACCGTGCCGGGAATCTACCGGCGGATCTTCCGCGGCAAGCCTGCGCGCTTCGGGCATCTGGCCGAGCGCTGCGCGCTGCTCACCATCGTCGCCTTCGGCGAGACCATCGTGGCCATCTCGTCCTATATGATCTCCACGTCGACCCTGATCTACTCCGTGCTCATATTCGTGCTGGTGGTTGGCCTGTTCCTCATCTACATCTTCGAGCATGACAACATGCTCGACCACCACATGGTGACCGACGGGATCAGCTTCACGGCCATCACGGCGTGGATCATCGTGATCATCGGCAACCTCACCGTGGCGCTCGAGTTCATGTCCGACGCGCGGATCGCCTTCCTGCCCAAGAACATCTACTGCATCGTCTGCCTGGTGCTGTACCTGCTCACATCGTTCACGCTCGGACGCTACCACAAGCCCGAGTTCAAGTGGACGACCGCCTACATCGCGGGGCGCGTGGGCGTCTGCGCCGTTATCGTTGCGGGTGCCCTGCTCACGGGCTTCGATCCCAGGATCAACCTCGTGATCGACACGCTGGCCGTGTGGTTCGCACTCTGGCACGAGGGGATGCTCTACCGCAGGAGCACGGAGCCCGGCGTGGTCGGGGCGTCCCTCGGCATGGCCGAGGACGAAGACGACTAGACCCGTCGCCTCAGCAGACCTCGACGCGCAATCTATCTGCCCCAACCTGATCGATCCGCCATGCGGTGCCCGTCGTCGCACCCAGCAGCGCCGCATCGTGCGACACGAGCAGGAGCGCCCCGGGATATGCCGCCAGCACGCGTTCGAGCGCCTCGACCGAACCCAGATCGAGGTGGTTGGTGGGCTCGTCCATGATGATGAGCTCGGGATTCTCGAGGATTCCGAGCGCAAGCATGAGCTTGCGCATCTCGCCGGGGCTCACCGCGTCGCCCTCGAGCACGCGGTCGGGCTCGGAGTTGAGCTGCGCCACGATCGAGAGCACGCGCCCGCGCTGCGCGCTCGGCAGATCGGAGAGGCGCATCCTCGTCGCACGGCACTGCGCGTCGGTGGGCTCCTGTGGGATGTAGAGCACACGGACGCCGTCGGGGATGCGCGGGACCAGGTGCTTCACGAGCGTGGTCTTGCCGCATCCGTTATCGCCCACGAGCCCGATGTGGTCGTCTCGCGCGATGTAGAGCGGCGGCACCTCGAGGATGCGCTCGCCCAGGGGTAGCTCGCATGCCTCCAACCGCACGAGCACGGGACGCCTGCTCGGCGTTGCCTCCAGCCAGATATCGGCGTCGTAGCGCTTCTCGACGCGCTTCGCCGCGAGCTCATCCTCCAAACGTCCCAGCCGCGATTCCATGACGCCCGCCTGCTTGGCGGCGATGCCGTCGGTGCCGCTGACGATGGCCGCGCGCTTCTTGAACCGCGCATCGGCATCGTGCTTGGCGTTGCCGCGCAGGCTCCTCTTCGATTCCTTCTGATCGGCTACCTCGCGACGCCGCTGTGCCTCGCGCTCGATGCGCTTCTTCTCGCGCCGGGCATCCTCGCGCGCCCGCATATCGCTCTCACGTTCGAGCGTTGCCTGGCCAGATGCCTGAGAATATCCGCCCGGCCTCATGACCGCCTTCCCGCCCGACATGAACAGGCACTGGCTGCACAGCCCATCGAGCAGCGCGCGATCATGCGAGATGAGGATGCCCACACCTGCGAATCCCACGAGCGCCTGCTCGATGGCCTCGCGCGTGGTTGCATCCACGTGGTTGGTGGGCTCGTCGAGCACGAGCACATCGGCATCGCGCCACAGCGCGCATGCTATCTGCAGGCGTTTCTGCTGCCCTCCCGAAAGCGTCTCGAAGCGCCACGGCCAATCGTCCCCGAGGCCGAGCACCGCGCGCAGGCGCACCGCCCGCCCATCGTAGGCGGAGGCGAAGTCCTCCAGGTTATCGGGCGGCAGCGTCGCATCCTGCGGGCAGTAGGCCGAGACGTGCGACGGCCCCACGCTCCCCCGATCGGGTTCGATGATGCCGCAGGCTATGCGCGCGAGCGTGGTCTTACCGCAGCCGTTATCGCCCACGATGCCGGTCCAGCCCTGTGGGAACGCGGCCGTTATCCCGCGCAGGATGGGCTCGGCGGCCTGCGGATAGCAGTATTCGATGTTCGAAAGATTGAGTTGCATGGGAATCCCTTCGATGCATGCCGAGCGGCAGGCCGGTTGGCCTCTCCGCACGCTCAGGCGGATAGATGCTGCATCGTTAGACCCTCATGCACCGATTCCCTTCTCGTGCCGGCGCTTGGCATATGGACGCCGACTGTCCTTCGACCTCAATTCTATCTAAAACCAGCCCTACGGGCACCTCGAAGGCGCTCTTGTGGTCGCAAAAACCCGCTGGTGCGTCAGAATAACGGTTCGGCATCTCCGGCGATGAATAGTTATGCATGTAAATCGCATATAATCGCTTTGATATGCATAGAGAAGCGACCCATACTGAGGCGTTCCCGAATCTTTGACGCACCAGCGGGTTTTTGTGTCCTCGTGACCCCGATTGGGCTCTTCGCAAAGCTTCTTAACGCTCCACGTAGCTGCAGACGAGCTCCATCTCGCCCGAGAAGTGCAGCGTGCCCGCTCCGGCGAGCGCTATGAAGTGATATCCCTTGGGAATCTCGCGCACGTAGCCGTCGAGCTCGAGAATGCCCTCACCCGCGACGACGCTGATGCAGAGGTAATCCCAGCGCTGCTCTATATCGATCGGGGCATCCTCGTGCACGCGCACGCGGAACACGTCGAAGCTCTCATTGTGGAGCAGATGCGTGATGCCGTCGACCTCGGGCACCGTGAGCTTGCCCGTCGCGGGCGGCTCGGCAGCATAGTCCACCACATCCGCCGACTGCTCGATGTGCAGGTCGCGGGCATTCCCATTGGCATCCACGCGGTCGAAGTCGTAAACGCGGTAGGTCACGTCGCTCGACTGCTGCGTCTCCAAGATGAGCGTCCCCGCGAGGATGGCATGCACCGTCCCCGGTTCCACCGCGAAGAAGTCGCCCGTAAACACGGGAATGTCGTTCAGAAGATGCTCCCAATCCCCCTCATGCACCATGCGCAGGAATTCCGCTCGGTCATGCGCGTGCTGGCCGATGATGATGTGCGCGCCGGGATCGGCGTCGAGCACGTACCAGCACTCGCGCTTGCCGAGGCTCCCGTCCTCATGCTCCGCCGCGTAGGCATCGTCGGGATGGACCTGCACCGAGAGGGCATCGTCGGCATCGAGGATCTTGATGAGCAGCGGGAAGCGGTCGCCCGGCGCATCGCCGAAGAGCTCGCGATGCGCATCCCAGAGCTCCGAGAGGTGCATCCCCTTGTACCTGCCCTCGTAGACGAGGCAGTCGCCGTGCGGATGCGCGGAGATGGCCCAGCACTCCCCCACCCGGCCATCGGGAAT
>CAMOLV010000168.1 GCA_946619045.1 uncultured Coriobacteriales bacterium
ACGATCTGGGGCTCGGTCTCGGGCGTGATGTTGATGGTCTTGGCGTAGCAGCCGCCCTCGATGTTGAAGACGGCGTCATCGGCCCAGCCGTGCTCGTCGTCGCCGATAAGCATGCGGTCCTCGGCGGCGGACAGCGTGGTCTTGCCGGTGCCGGAAAGGCCGAAGAAGACCGTGGTGCCGTGGGAGCGCGGGTTCATGTTGCACGAGCAGTGCATGGGGAGCACGTGGTTCTCAACCGGAAGCAGGTAGTTCATGGTGGAGAAGATCGACTTCTTGATCTCGCCGTTGTACTGGGTGCCCACGACGAGGATCATGCGCTCCTGGAAGTTGATGAGCACGGCGCACTCGGAATTGGTGCCGTGGACGCGCGGGTCGAGCTTGAGCTTGGGGGCGGCGAGCACCACGAAGTCGGCCATGCCGAAGTTCGCCATCTCCTGCTGGGTGGGACGCACGAGCATCTGGTGCACGAAGAGGGCCTGGGTGGCCATCTCGCAGACGGCGAGGACCTTGCGGGAGAAGCGGCGATCGGCGCCGGCGATGCCGTGCACGATGAAGACGCGGCGCTCGGAGAGGTACGCGACGACCTCCTCGCGGATCTTCTGGTAGCGCGCGATGGAGATGGGCTTGTTGACCTTGCCCCATGCGATGTTCTCATGGACGTCGGGAGTATCGACGATGAAGCGGTCCTCGGGGCTGCGGCCGGTGTAGGCGCCGGTGGTGACGGCAAGGCAACCGGTGCTGGTGAGCTCGCCCTCGTTGCGCTCGACTGCCATCTCGACGAGCTTGGCGGGGCTCGCGTCCACAGTGCACTTGCTGTCGGTATGCGCGATGCCGTACATCTGGAGCTCTGCGTTAACTGCCATGTCTGCCTCCTTTTCATGCTGCCTGAGCTGCATCGATGGATTTGATTCAACGATTCATATCCTATGCGACGCCATATTGGGCTAGATAAGAATTAACAAAGGGCCATTCCGAATTAACCCGTTCGTATCAGAACTACGCGAATTCCCCATGATTGGTATAGTACCTACCATACGAGGGAGGTGCCCATGGACCTGTTCATCCGAAACGGCACGGCAGACGATGTGGACGATGCCCTTGCCCTGTTCGACGACGCACGGGCGTTCATGCGCTCGACCGGCAACATGACGCAATGGGCCAACGGATACCCCGCGCGCGCCGACGTGCTCGCCGACATCTCCCATGGCACGCTCATGGTCTGCGAGGATGCCGATACCGGCGAGATGGTGGGCGTCTTCTGCATGCAGACATGGCCCGACCATACGTATATGCGGATCTATGACGGCAGCTGGCCCGACGAGATGCCCTATGGCACCATCCACAGGCTCGCCAGCAAGTATCCGGGAAAAGGCATCGGGAAGTTCTGCCTGCGCTGGGCGCAGGAGCGGTTCGGATGCCTGCGCGCAGATACGCATGCCGACAACATCCCCATGCAGAGGACGCTCCTCGGCGCCGGGTTCGCCTATTGCGGCATCATCTACATCGATGACGGGTCGCCCCGCAGGGCATACCACTGGCGGCGCTAGCCCCTCTCCATGAAGGCGGGCATCTCCCCCTTCAGGGCAGCAGCCGCGATATCGAAGAGCGCATCCGCCACAGCATCGTCCGAGCAGGGACCGATATGGTAGCGAGCGGCCTCGGCAGCCGCGGGGATGGCGTTGGCCACCGTCACCGAGTTGGGGCACGCGCGCAAAAGCGGCAGGTCGTTCTCCGAATCGCCGAAGACGCACACCTCGTCGACCGAGATGCCCATCTCGTCCATGAGCACCTGCATACCGCTCGCCTTGTTCCATCCGCGCGGCATGACATCGAACACGCCGAGCGACGGGGACAGGCACTCGAGCCCGGGGCACGCACCCTCCACGAGGGCCCTGACCTCCTCCTGCCGCTCCACCGTCATGGCGTGGGCGACCGTGAGCGCAATGACGTTTCCCTCAGGGAGCTCGTCGGTGCGATGGATGTCGTATCCGAAAATATCGGCCACATTGCCGAAATCGACGTCGCTCTCGCCGTACGCGTAATCGATGTCGCCGATGCGGAGCAGGCAGAAGACGTCGGGCTCGTGCTCTGAGAGCATGCACACGCGACGCACATCGTCGGTATCGAGGAACACCTCGCGCACCAACCGCCCGTCGAGGGCGATGACCTTGCTGTTGGAGGCGAGCATCGAGGCATAGCAGGCGCTGTCCCCGCAGAAGAACCGCTCGAGGCCGTCCGGATCGCGCCCGGTCGCCGGTGCGAAGCGGACGCCGGCATCGAGGCAGGCATGCACCGCCTCGCGCATGCGGTCGGTAACCCTTCCGGCACCGAGCGGCACGATGGTGTTGTCCATATCGGAGAGCACGAGCTTGATCATGGCGCCGCCTCCTTCCATCCAAGATGCTTTCACTATACCAGTCAGCTTCATTATTAGTCCACTTCGGCATCCGCCGAGGGCCTATCTCGAAGCTGCAGGACAGGTGGTAAAATGGGATGCCGCAAGCCCTGAAGGATATTCAGCCAGCTGGAGAACGGCCTTGAACGAATCGAAGCTCACGATCAACGCATTCACGCTCGTGGTCATGCTGTTCTCGGCGATCATGTTCTTCTTCACCCTCGTGATCCCGTCGATCTCGGACTGGACGGCCGTCAACGACTACTATCGGATCGAGGGGACCGACTACGCGATCGTCTATTCGGATCGCAAGGAGAACGGCATCTACGAGGGGCCGCAGCAGACCTGCGTCCTGAAGCTCGAGGGTTCCTTCGGACACGATTGGGGTATCGCGCTCGAGGAGCCGTACCTCTATGTGAACGAGTACACCTACACGGACATGGGGCTGATCCACAGCGATCTCGTGCGCATCGACCTGACGACCTTCCGGAAGGACGTCCTCTTCAAAGACGCCATCCTCAGGGGCAGGTGCGCGTCGGGCGAGCTCGTGTGCATCACGGGGTATCCCATGCCCTCGACGTTCCCCGACACGAACTCCATGAGCAATCTCTACAACATGGCGGCGGGCATCGCGGATGGCGGAGACGGCTCCTCCCGCGTCGTCTATCTCGATCCGGCAACCTCCGAGACCCTCTACGAGCTTCCCTTCGACGGCGCAGAGGACGGCTTCGACGAGGCATACATCGATCGCACCCTCGACGATGTGCGCGGGGAGGCGCAGCCATGAGGATCGAATGGGGCACCAAGAGGGGGAAGGCGCTGACGGGGGCGCATCTCTGCGTCCGCATCTTCCAGGTCGCCTCGCTGCTCCCCCTCCCCTACATCTTCGCGGTTGCAGGATATCCCGCGGTGATCACGAGCCGGAACGTCCTCTCGATCCTGTTCGATGCGGGCATCATGGCGATTCCCCGGGTCGAGGCTCTCGCGCTCTCGCTCATCTATCGGGCGACCATGAACGAGATGGCCGTGTACTTCGCGCTCCTCGTCGTCTCGCTCGCCGCAGGCTTCACGTTCGGGAAGCTGCTGCGAAGCGAGGGCGGCGCTGCGCTCCGCATACGCCGGGCCTTCGCCGCGTTCCTCGCCGCAGACCTGGTGCTGCGCCTGCTCCCGTTGGGCTTCAACACGGTGTTCGGGCTTCCGGCAGCGGCTCTCGGCGCGCTCTGCGAGGCAGCATGCCTCGCGTTCCTCATCCTCGACCTGCGCTCCGCGGAGAGGAACGACTGACCCCCTCGCTGGATTGACACGAGAGAAGGGCTCCCCCACCCGAAGGCAGGGGAGCCCCTGATCATCTAGCCGAGCGTAATCGTCTACTTGAACAGCTTATCGAGGTGCTTCTGCGCGAGGAGCTGGAAGTACACCTTCTCGCAGAGGTGCTCCATGAGCATGGCCTTCTGGAAGGCCTCGTCGAGCG
>CAMOLV010000169.1 GCA_946619045.1 uncultured Coriobacteriales bacterium
GCGGAACGCGGAAGTTCATGCCGTAGCTCACGCCGTCGCCCACCTCGGGCCACACGACGCGCGTGACCTTGGCACGCACGCTCATGACCGGCTCGAGCTCGATGCGCGGGATCGTGGTGTGCGCAGGATGCAGGCCGTACAGGCCGATGCCCACGCGCACCATGTCGTAGTGGCACTCGGGATGGAGGATGGTGCCCGGCGTGTTGTCGCAGTGCACGATGCCCGGGTCGAACCCCGCATCGCGGAGCGCCGCGACCGCGCTATCGAAGCGCTTGAGCTGCAGCGAGAAGTCCCAGTCGGACACGACGTCGGCGGTCGCGAAGTGCGTGAACGTGCCGGCGCACTCGAGGCCGCGGTGGAAGTCGATGTAGGCGCGCAGGTCGACCGCCTCGTCCCAGCGGATGCCCGTGCGCGTCATGCCGGTGTCGATCGCCAGATGGTAGCGGCCGATCTTGCCGGCTGCCGCGGCGGCCTCGCCGAAGGCGAGCGCGAAATCGCCCGTGAAGACCGACGGCATGAGATCGTACTCGACGAGCACGTCGATGCTCTCGGCGGGAGGCTCGGACAGGATGAGGATGGGGGCCGTGATGCCGCCCTCGCGAAGCTCGACGCCCTCGTCGACCGTGGAGACGGCCAGCTGGTCGGCACCGGAGGTGAGCATGGCCTTGGCGCAGGGGACGGCGCCATGCCCGTAGGCGTCGGCCTTGACGACCGCCATCATCTTGACGCCGCGCGCCAGCCTGGATTTGAAGGCGTGGGTGTTGCGCCTCAGCGCAGCAAGATCGATCTCGACCCAAGCCCAACGTGTATGCGGAACGACCGATTTGGCCATAGAACTCGCCTCTACCCTACTCTCCGTCTGCAAGCACTGCCTCGGGATAGTAGCAGTGCTCCTCTATAGTGTCAGTTGCGATGCCGAGAACATCGATGATATCACCGGCCATCACGCCGCGCGACCCGAACCGCTCGGCAGCGATGGAGCCTGCAAGCCCGTGGATCTCGCATGCGAGCGCGCAGACCAGCGGCAGGTCGTCGACGTTGCCGCCCTTCTGTGCGAGCAGCGAAGCGATGATGCCGCCCAGCACGTCGCCGGAGCCCGCGGTCGCGAGCGCTGCGGGGCCGGGCTTGGGAAGGATGGCGCGCTCGACGCCCACGCAGCCGGTCGCGGAGCCCTTCGCCACGATGGCGAGCTCCGAGCCGCCGTTGGACCAGATGATGCGGCGCGCCGCCTCGAGCTGGCCCACCAGCGAGGTGGGCGCCGTGTCCTGGCCGATGAGGCGCGCGAGCTCGCGCTGATGGGGCGTGAGCACGAGCGGGCGGGAGCGGCGCAGCATCTCGGGGTACTCGTCGAGCTGCCCGTGGGTGATATGGGCAAGGCTGTTCAGGCCGTCCGCATCGATGACGAGCGGGGCCTTCGAGTTGATGAGCGCGGAGACCACGGACATCGTGCCGGGGGTGACGCGCATGCCGGGGCCCACCAGCGTGGCGGTGTTCGACTCGGCAAGGCGCTCGATGCGGTCGGCGGCGCGCTCGACGAAGATGCCGTCGGCATCGCAGGGCAGGCCCACCACGGGGATCTCGAGGACCTGCGTCTGGACGAGCGCGGCGATGGACTCGGGCACCGCCAGGGTGACGTAGCCGGCACCGGCGCGCGCGGCGGCGCGGGCCGCCATGATCGGGGCGCCGGGGAAGCGGTTCGAGCCGCCCACCACGAGCACCGAGCCGCGCGAGAACTTATCGACCGCGGCGCTGGGCTCGACCAGCACGTCGAGGTAATCGTCGAGCTCGGCGCGCCAGGCCACGGGATCGGCCTCGACCACGAGCTGCGCCGTCTGCTCGGCCAGCGGTGCGACCACGATGGATCCGCAGACGTCGCGGCCGCGGTCGGCGAGCAGGCCCGGCTTGAGGGCGAGCATCGTGACGGTCATATCGGCGACGACGCACGGTCCGGGTGCGAAGCCGGTCTGGGCGGAGAGCCCGCTCGGCACATCGACGGCGACCACGCGGGCGCCGGATGCGTTGAGGCACTCGATCCAGATGTCGAACGGTGCGCGGGGCGCGCCCTCGAAGCCGGTGCCCAGCATGCAGTCGAGCACCACGTCGGTCTTGTCGAGCAGCGCCTCGAGCTCGGAGCGGGACGGTCCCACGATGATGGGCACGCCGGCGCCGACGGCAGCCTGCGCGACCACGCGGGCGAGGTCTCCGCGCAGGTCGTCGGGATTGACCGGCGTCACGACCTGGACGGCCATGCCCTTGGACTTGAGCGTCTCCGCGGCGACCCAGCCGTCTCCGCCGTTGTTGCCCATGCCCGCGAGCACGACGACCGTCTCGGCGCCCGGGAGCGAGAGGACCTCCTGCGCGGCGGCGAACCCCGCACGGTGCATGAGCTCGGATACGCTCACGCCCACGCGGGTGAGGGCGACCTCGACGCGCTTGACATCCTCGATATTGAGAACAGGCTGCATGGTTAGACCTCCTGCGACGTTTGGGTTTCCTGGGTGATGTAGGTGTTCTGCAGGCGCTCGAGCTCGTCGATGACGGAGCGCGCCTCCTTGAACGATGCCGCGAGCTCCGCCGCGGGATCGGGTTTCTCCTCCTGCTTGGGGCGGACCTCGTCGGTCACGCACACGGCGTTGGCGACGGCCAGGTCATGGGTATGCGTGAGCGAGAGGGCGATCTCGCGCACCCCGAGCTCGGCGGCGATCTCGGCGGCACGGCCCTTGAGCACCGCGACGGGCCGCCCGCTCTCGCTGCGTCCCACCGAGGCGTCGAGCAGCCCCACGCCATTGCCGAATCCGCAGCCCAGGGCCTTGAGAATGGCCTCATGGGCGGCGAAGCGCGCGGCATAGTGCTCCGCCGGGCGGGCGCACCGATCGCAGTACGCGCGCTCCTCGGGCGTGAACACGCGCTCGATGAAGTGCGGGTTGGTGGCGAGCGCATGCTCCATGCGCTCGATCTCGAGCATGTCGACGCCGATGCCTGCGAACGCCATGGCTACTCCACCGTGACGGACTTGGCGAGGTTGCGCGGCTTGTCGACATCGCGGCCGCGTGCAAGCGCCACGTAGCGGGCGAGGATCTGCAGGTGCACGATCGCGACGACCGGCACGAGGAACTCGTCGGGAAGCGCCGGGATCCAGAGCACGTGCTCGACCTGCGCGGCAACGTCCTCGTCGCCATCGGTTGCGACGGCGATCACGTGGGCGCCGCGGGCGATGCACTCCTGGATGTTGGAGACGGTCTTGTCGTGCACGCGGTCGGCGGGCACGATGGTGACCACGGGGAACCCGGGCTCGATGAGCGCGATGGGGCCGTGCTTCATCTCGCCGGCGGGATAGCCCTCGGCATGCAGGTAGCTGATCTCCTTGATCTTGAGCGCGCCCTCGAGTGCGGTCACGGAGTTGACGCCGCGGCCCAGGTAGAGCGAGGAGTTGTAGCGGCGGAAGAGCGCAGCCGCCTGCTTGTCCTGCCAGCTGCGGCGGAAGACCTCGCGGATGGCGTCGGGCAGCAGGCAGAGGTCGTGGTAGTGGCGCGAGACGCCGTTTGCGTCCATGTTGCCGTTGGCGTAGGCGAGCACGAGCGCGAGCAGCATGCAGGCGACGAGCTGGGCGGTATAGGCCTTGGTGGACGCGACGCACACCTCGGGGCCGGCCTGCACGTAGAGCACGCCGTCGGCCTCGCGGGCCGCGGTGGAGCCCAGCACGTTGGTGACGGCGAACACATGGCAGCCGAGCGCCTTCATGCGGCGTGCTGCGGTGAGGGTGTCGGCCGTCTCGCCGGACTGCGTCACGATGACGCAGAGGGTGTTCTTGGTGACGAGCACCT
>CAMOLV010000170.1 GCA_946619045.1 uncultured Coriobacteriales bacterium
TTCCGATGGCGCTGATGCGGCCGCCGTCCATGACGATGATGCGGTCGGCGTCCTCCACCGAGCTCGTGCGCTGGGCGATGATGAGCTTGGTCGTGGTGGGGATGAACTGCTTGAACCCGGCGCGGATGAGCTTGTCGGTCTTGGTGTCGACGGCGCTCGTGGAGTCGTCGAGGATGAGCACCTTGGGGCTCTTGAGCAGGGCGCGCGCGATGCACAGGCGCTGCTTCTGGCCGCCCGACACGTTGGTGCCGCCCTGCTCGATGTAGGTGTCGTAGCCGTCGGGGAACTGCTGGATGAACTCGTCTGCCTGGGCGAGCTTGCAGGCCTCGACCATCTCCTCGTCGGTGGCGTCCTTCTTGCCCCAGCGCAGGTTGTCCTTGATGGTGCCCGAGAAGAGCACGTTTCGCTGCAGCACCACGGCAACCTTGTCGCGCAGGGTGTCGAGGTCGTAGTCGCGCACGTCGATGCCGCCCACGCGCACGGTGCCCTCGGTGGCATCGTAGAGGCGGCTGATGAGCTGGATGAGGGTGGTCTTCGACGAGCCCGTGCCGCCGATGATGCCGATGACCTCGCCGCTCTTGATGTGCAGGTCGATATCGGTGAGGGCCTTCTCGCCCACGTTGGTGCCGTACTCGAAGCTCACATGGTCGAAGTCGATGGAGCCGTCGGGAACCTCGTAGATGGGGTTCTCGGGGTTGGCGAGGTCGCTCTTCTCCTCGAGCACCTCCACGATGCGGCGTGCGCTCTCCTCGCTCATGGTGAGCATGACGAAGATCATCGAGAGCATGTTGAGGCTCATGAGGATCGAGAAGCCGTAGGTGATGAGGGCGGAGAGCTGGCCAAGGGCGAGGTCGGTGCCCTGCGACTGCACGATGGCGCGGCTTCCGAAGTAGATCACGAAGACGTAGACGATGTTGATGGCGAGCTGCATGACGGGCATGTTCCAGGCGAGGATGCGCTCGACGTGCACGAAGTCGTGGTAGAGGTTGCCCGAGGAGGTGTCGAACTTCTTCTTCTCATACTTCTCGCGCACGAAGGCCTTGACCACGCGGATGCCCTTGATGTTTTCCTCGACGGTGTCGTTCAGGGCGTCGTACTTGCGGAACAGGCGGCGGAAGATGGGCATGACGTAGATCGCGATGCCGAAGAGGAACGCGCCGAGCAGGATGGAGACGATCACGTAGACCACGGCCATGGAGCCGCCGGTGATGAACGCCATGATGGTGGCGAACACCAGCAGCAGCGGACTGCGGATCGCCGTGCGGATGATCTGCATGAAGGCCATCTGGACGTAGGCCACATCGGTGGTGAGACGCGTCACGAGCGAGCTCGTGGAGAAGCGGTCGATGTTGCCGAACGAGAACGTCTGGATGTTGTGGAACATATCATGGCGCAGGTTCTTGGCAAGCCCGGTGGACGCGTTGGCGCACGTGACGCCCGCGGCGGTGCCGCAGCTGAGCGAGATGAGCGCCAGCGCGACGAGGATCATCGAGTAGCGTGCGATCGCGCCCATGCCCTGGCCCTCGTTGAGGGCGTTGATGAGCTGCGCGGTGATGAAGGGGATCGCGCACTCGATGACGACCTCGCCCGTCACCAGGATGGGCGTGAGGATCGAGGGGCGCTTGTATTCGCGGATGCTCTGCGCGATGCGCCCCATGATCTGGGGGAGGGTGACGTGCGAGAGGGTCTTCTCGCGGGTTTCTTCGGCCATGGCGCTATGCCTCCTCTCGCTCGCGGGACTCGATATCGTGCCAATGGTCCGCGACACGGTCGAGCAGTGCGAGCAGGGTCTGGGTCTCGTTATCTGAAAGGCATGCGAACGCCTCGTTCTCGAAGCGCCGTCTGATCTCCTCGATCTCGCATGCCCTCTCGGTACCGAGCTCGGTGAGCGCGATATCGAGGGAGCGTCCGTCGCTTTGCGAGCGGACGCGCGAGATGTAGCCGTCGGCCTCGAGCTTGGCGATGACCTCCGAGAGCGATGCGGAGCTCACGCAGGAGTTCTTCGCAAGGTCGCTCTGGACCATATGCCCGCCGTTCCTATGGAGCTCGACGAGGATGTGCTGCTTGCCGTTGCGTCCTCCAGCGTGGAGGTGCAGGAAATGGCCGAAAAAGCCAAGGTCATGAAGGAGTCGCCGAGCGGGTGAGCTGCCCGTCAGCGACTCGCGGAACTCAGGTTCTGTCAATGCCGTTCCTTCGTGCGATGGGGTAGTGCGCACTCAACTTTCCGCCTTGGCGGGTCAGATGTCAAGGTACCTAACGAAATTCATGAAGGTACCGAAGCATATATGTTCCGAGGCCGCTAAAGCTGCTGCTCGAGCGCCCAAATGACGGCATCGGGCCTCTGCCGCGGAATGGAGTGGCCGCAGCCGGGAACCACGATGAGCTTGGCCTGCGGGATCGCCCGTGCGATGGCGACCGTCTCGTCATCTCGGATGCAGTCGAACTCGCCCACCATGACCGTGACGGCGCATGCTATCGAGGAGAGCGACGCGGGATCGATATGCGGTTCCTCGAGCATGAGCGAGAGCAGCTCGCCCGAGATGCGCGCCTCCTCGGCGGAGGGAAGCAGCGTGGGGTCGATCGCATCGGGAAGCCCGCCGCCATCGACGAAGTCGGACCATGCGAGGTTGGCCGCGGCGGATCCCACCGTATCCCAGGCGGGATCGTCCACGACTCCGTCGGGCGTGAGGTTTGCGCCTCCTGCAACGATCGAGACGATGCGGTCGGCGTGGTCGCGTGCGAGCAGGAGCGCCTCGATACCGCCGTCGGAATGGCCGAGCGCATGCACGCGGGATACGCCGAGGGCGTCGAGCACGCAGACGGCATCCTCGGCGAGGAGCTCGTAGGTGAGCGGCAGGGAGCCGCGCGTCGACTGTCCCTGAGCGCGGGCATCGAATGCGACGACCCACATGCCCTTGGCGCACAGCTCCTCGATGACGGCGGTGTAGGTCGCATGCGTGCCGCCGTTGCCGTGCAGCACCATCACGGCACCTTCGGCGGGAAGGTCGGCCATGCCGGCTCCTTCCGGCCCGTACACGAACGTCGCGAGCAAGGCGCCGTCGGGCGTCGCCACGCGGCGCGCGGCGATGAGCGGCGCCGCGGGGTGCGCGTAGATCCTCGTGCGGTACGGTGCGGGAATCCTCGGCAGCATGGCTACTTCTGGCTCTCGTGCTTCTCGAAGAAGTCGAAGCGCGGGGGCAGCTCCTCGATGGTGTGCTCCTCGGGATTCAGGATGTAGCACGAGACGATCTCGGGGATGCTCTCGAAGGCGTGGTCCCACGAGAAGAAGAGCTTCTTGATCACATGCAGCTTGCTGGCGATGAGCTCGCAGCCGGCTGGCGCCACGGGGTGCATGAGCAGCGTGAGCGTGCGCAGGTAGCGGAACGCGTCCGCAAGCGCTTGACGGTACGCGGCATCGTCACCCTTTGCGGCCTTGGAGGCGTCGTCCCAGCGCTTGTTGGCTGCGCGGCCGAACTCCTCGGCGATTGAGAGGGCCTCGTGGGCGTTGAACGCATACGCAGCCTGCTCGAAATCGAGCGTTGCCTTGTCGCAGAGATCGATGCACTCGTCGCTGGGATCCTCCTCGGGCAGATGGCAGGCGCAGGCCCGTGCGGCGCCATAGAAGCAGCTGCGCGCCAAGCGGTTGAAGATGTTGGTGAGGAACGCGCTCTCCTTGAGGGCGGGGTCGACGACGCGCGGGTCGTCCTTCACGAGGACCTCCTCGCCGGTTGCCTTGTCCTTGCGCGAGACGCTCGTGTCGTAGGCCTTGGGCGCGAAGCTCACGG
>CAMOLV010000171.1 GCA_946619045.1 uncultured Coriobacteriales bacterium
TGCTCGGGGCACCAGCCGGTGATGGGCACGCCGTACTTGTCGCGCAGGCGCAGCACCTCGTCGATCTCGCCGGCCAGCAGGTCGGGCGCGTAGGCATGCGGGCGGCCGCCCCAGAGCTCGATGTAGTCGTAGCCGAAGCGCGCGGCATCCTCGAAGATGTCCTCGAGCGGGTTGCGCTGGTAACCGGAGGTGAACATACCGATCTTCATTGCCATGTCTCTCATCCTTTCCTGCTCTGCCGAATCCGATGGTGCGCGCGTCGCGCACGTGGTTCCCGTTGGCGTTACTCCTCGATGACCCAGGGCTCGAACACGCCCACGACCTGGTGGGCCAGGCGGGCGCCGTCGCGCAGGCAGCCTGCGATGTCCCTGCCCTTGAGCACGCCCGCGAGGAAGCCGGCGATGAAGGAGTCGCCCGCGCCGACGGTGTTGACCACGTTGGGCTGCGGCACGGCGTTGCCCTCGTAGAAGACCACGCCGTTGTAGGCGAGCGAGCCCTCGACGCCGAAGGTTGCCACGGCGACCTTCATGCCGTACTCCTTGACCATGCGCTTGAGGAACATGCGGGGCTCGGGATCGTTGCGGCTGCCGATGCCCTTGTAGGAGAAGAAGCCGTAATCGATGGCGCCGCGCGTGGCCTCGAGCATGGCGGGCAGGCGCTCGTCGTCGGTGGTGGCATAGTCGAACGCGGTGATGGCGCCGAGGTCGTGGATCTTGCCCATGACGTTCTCGGCCTTGCCCCAGAACGCGGTGAACACGAGGTCGTGCTCGGCCGCGAAGCGGATGTCCTCCTCGTCGAAGACGATGTTCTCGAGGACGCCCTCCTCGTATTCGCCATGCACGCGGTCGTTCTCGTCGAGGCTCATATAGGTGATGGCGGTCTTGCCCTCGGCGACCTTGAAGTGCGAGAGGTCGAGGCCCTCCTTGGTGAGCGTCTCGATCATCCACTTGCCGTTCTCGTCGGAGCCGGTGGTGGAGATGATGGCGGTGGGGATGCCGAGCTTCTGCATGTTGACGCCGGTATCCACGACGTTGCCCGTAGGGTAGCGGCGTCCGATATGGGTGTAGTCGTCGATGCAGTTATCGCCGATGCCAGCAGCCGTTTTCATGGTCTACCCTCTTCCTGACGCCGTCCAACGCGTCTAATCGGTATGGAAATATAGCTAACTTATATAGCTATAGTATCTCAGGACAAAGCTTATCCGCATAGAGATGCCTTCTCGTCCTGTCAACGGCAAATTGCAACCGATGGGCGTATGCGATGGGCGTGCAACGTAAAATTGGTCTAATATTTGCCCTAAGTTATCCAGTTGTATGCAATTCGCACGCAGATGAGAGGAGCATGGCATGAAGGTTGCAGCAGCAGGCGACAACTGCGTCGATGTCTACGAGAATGAAGGCCAGAGCTATCCGGGAGGCAATCCCGTCAACGTGGCCGTCTACCTCAGGCGCATGGGCATCGACGCATCGCTCACGAGCGTCGTGGGCGATGACGTGTGGGGCCAGCGCATGGCCGACGCGCTCACCGGCAAGGGAGTGGACATCAGCCATCTGCACGTGGAGCACGGCGACACGGCCGTCACCAAGGTCGAGATCGTCAACGGCAACCGCGTCTTCGGCGATTACATCGAGGGCGTCATGGAGACCTTCAAGCTCTCCGACGAGGACGTCGATTTCATCTGCGGCCACGACCTCTTCGTGAGCGGCATCTGGGGCCACTGCGACGACCGCCTGCAGCAGATCCACGACGCGGGCGTCACCACGGTCTTCGACTATTCCGACCAGCCCCAGGATCCCATGGTCGACGCCACGCTCGCCTATGTGGACTACGCGTTCTTCGGCCTCGAGAGCGACGATAACGAGGAGGTGCGCGCATTCATGGCCGAGAAGCAGGCCAAGGGCCCCAAGGCCGTCATCGTGACCCTGGGCGAGAACGGCAGCCTGGCCTACGACGGCACCGAGTTCCATAAGGGCGATATCGTCAAGTGCGAGGTCGTCGACACCATGGGCGCGGGCGACTCCTTCATCGCCGGCTTCATCAAGGGCATCCTCGAGGGCCAGAGCATCGACGACTGCATGGTCGCCGGCGCGCAGTCGAGCGCCGTCACCCTGGGCTACTCCGGCGCGTGGTAGGAGTACCCTAGGATTCACGGCAGCATTCTGCCGGGTATCATCTCCATCTCCAGCGGAAGGAATGATCATGGAGCAGCGTTTCACGGATAAGGTCGTCATCACCACGGGCGCCGCGGGCGGCATCGGCAAGGCCGTCGCCAAGCGCTTCTACGACGAGGGCGCCAAGGTCGTCATGCTCGACGTGAAGAAGGAGTGGGTCGACGCCGTGGTCGAGAAGTTCGGCATGGACCCCGAGCGCGTCTTCTCGGCGGGCTTCGACATCACGGACGAGGAGGCCGTCAAGAACGTCATCGACGAGGTCATGGCCAAGTGGGGCCGCATCGACGTGCTCAACAACATCGCAGGCAACGGCGGCGACCAGATGGACATGGAGGAGAAGCCCCTGGCCGAGTGGCAGATGGTCTACGACATCAACGTGTTCGGCACCGTCCGCATGATCAAGTACGTCCTGCCCATCATGAAGGCGCAGAAGAGCGGCGCCATCACCAACACCTCGAGCGTCTCGGGCATGTTCGGCTATGCCGGCGAGTCCGCGTACGGCTCGTCCAAGTGGGCGGTCCGCGGCCTCACCAAGAACATCGCCAACGAGAACGGCGGCGTGACGGGCGTGCGCGTGAACTCCGTGGCGCCCGGCTGGGTGAACACCGCCATGTTCCAGAAGGCGCTCGACGACTACATCGCCCAGGGCTACGAGGACCCCATGGCAAACGTCACCTTGGGGCCGCTTGGCCGTCCCGCCGAGCCCTCCGAGATCGCGGCCGTCTTCGCCTTCCTCGCAAGCGACGACGCAGCCATCATCAACGGCTCGAACATCCTCTGCGACGGTGGCATGACCCTGGGCTAGGCCCTGCCCGAATGACACGACAAGCAAGGCGCCGGGTCCCTTGGCCCGGCGCCTTTCGTGACACGCAGTATCGGAACCCGTGTGTCAGCTACAGGGTTGCCATCCACGCCTCGACGTCGGCAAGCGGCGGGTAGCCCTCGCCCGGTCGATTGGTCATCGTGCCCTCGCGGGTCACCTTGTAGGCGGCATACTTGCTCGCCCACGCAACGGCCTCGCGCAGAGGCTTGCCCTCCACGATGCCCTTGGCGGTAGCGGCAAGGAAGCCGTCGCCGGCGCCGATGGTGTAGACGGCCTCGACCGGTGTGGCCGCAACCTCGAAGTAGTCGTCGCCGTCGAGCACGGCAGAGCCCTTTGAGCCGCAGGTCATGATGACGCCGCCGCACCTGTACTCGGCCTGGATCTGGCGAAGGACCTGCTCGTAGGGGGTGTCATAGTCCTCGGGAAGGCCGCACAGCACGCCCGCCTCGGCATCGTTCACCACGAGGAAGTCGAGGTACGAGAGGTCGCCCATGGGCTGGTCGGGCAGGGGCGACGCATTGCACATCGTGAGCATGCCAAACTCATCCTTGGCGATTCTCGCACCGTCGAGGGCCTTGCTGAAGGGCATGCCAAAGCCGGTGATGAAGACCTTGGCCTCCTTCATGGCCTCGATGGCGGCGTGGGTCTCGTCCCAGGTGAGGGCGCGGCAGGCCGAGTCGCCGTCGACGATGGTGTTGAGGCCGTCGTCGTCGATCATGATGAGGCCCG
>CAMOLV010000172.1 GCA_946619045.1 uncultured Coriobacteriales bacterium
CCGCATGGAGCAGGTCTACAACGCCGACCTGGCCAACAGCTGGGGCAACCTCGTGTCCCGCTCGCTCAACATGAGCGCCAAGTACTTCGACGGCAAGACGCCCGCGCTGGCCGACGGCTGGGCCGACGCCGCCAACCCGCTCAAGGACATCGCGACCGGCATCTGCGAGCGCTACGCCGCGCACATGGACAAGGTCGAGTACGTGGCCGCCAAGGACGAGGTCATGGAGCTCGTCCACGCCGCCAACCACTACATCGAGGACTCCATGCCGTGGGCCGTCGCCAAGGATCCCGCCCGCGCCGACGAGCTCGCCGCGATCATCGCCAACCTGCTCGAGACCATCCGCATCTGCGCGCACCTGCTCGCGCCGTTCATGCCCGCCACCAGCGAGGAGGTGCTGCGCCGCATGTCGCTCGAGGACGAGGCCGATACCCGCGACCTCGCCGCTGCCTGCGCATGGGGCGGCCTCAAGGGCGACGTCGCGGTGACCAAGGGCGACGCGCTCTTCCCGCGCCTCGGCGGCAAGTAAGCTCCGTGGCATCCTATCTCGCAACACCGTCTGCAACCCGTGCCGTTCTCGAACGGCACGGGCTTTTGCTCAAGCACCGCCTGGGCCAGAACTTCCTGGTCAACGACGCCATCATCGAGAAGATCATCGCGCTCGCCGAGCCTGCGGCCGGAGAGCATGTGCTCGAGGTGGGCCCCGGCATCGGCACGCTCACGGTGGCGCTGCTCGGATCCGGCGCGTCGGTCACGGCCATCGAGGCCGACCCCACGCTGCCCGCGGTCCTGGCCGAGACGTGCGCGCGCGACGGCGAGCGCCTCGCGCTCATCGAGGGCGATGCGCTCAAGGTTGACCTCGCCGCGCTCGATCCCGCGCCGGCAAAGCTCGTGTCCAACCTGCCGTACCAGGTGGCTGCCACGATCATCCTCAAGGTGTTCGAGGACGTGCCGTCGCTTACGCGCGCCGTGGTGATGGTGCAGGCCGAGGTGGCCGACCGCATCGCGGCCAAGCCCGGCTCCAAGGCCTACGGCGCCTACACCGCAAAGCTCGCGCTCTTCGGGCGCGTGACCGGCCGCTTCGAGGTGGGTCCCGGCAACTTCATGCCGCCGCCGCACGTGGACTCGGCCGTGGTGCGCATCGACCGAGCCCCGCTCGTCGACGCCGAGACCGCCCTGCGCGTGGCGCCCGTCATCGATGCAGCCTTCGCGCAGCGCCGCAAGACCATCCGCAACTCCATGAGCGCGTCGGGCTTCGATAAGGGCGCCCTCGACGCGGCCTTCGCCGCCTGCGGCATCGCGCCCACCGCGCGCGCCGAGACGCTCGCTCCCGAGCAGTTCGTGCAGCTCGCGGCTGCATTGGAGGCCGCATGCTGATCCTCACCGACCGCAAGGGCCGCGAGTTCGAGACGCCCGAGGCTCCCGCGCCTGTCGCCGACACCCACGGGCATCTCTCCAAGCGCACCGTCGCCGACGCAGCCGAGCTGCTGCGCCGTGCGTGGGATGCGGGCGTGCGCATGCACGTGATCCCGGTCGACCCCACCGACGACGTGCTCGACGTGCCCGCGTTCTTCGCGTGGCTCGACGAGGTCCGTGCGCTCGCGGGTCCGCTGGGGGAGGAGACGTACTTCATCGCGGGAACGCATCCGTACGGTGCGGCGATTCTCGACGATGCCGCGCTCGCGCGCCTCGATGCCCTGCTCGACCACCCGCGCTGCCTGGGCGTGGGCGAGATCGGCTTGGACTTCGGACCTTACAACGAGCTTGCAGCTGACGTGCAGGAAGCTGCCTTCCGCACGCAGCTTCGCATCGCGCACGCGCGCAACCTGCCCGTCGAGCTGCACCTGCGCGACCCCGAGCAGGGCGAGCCCATCGCGCACGATATGGCGCTGCGCATCCTGCAGGAGGAGGGCGTGCCGTCCGCCGGCTGCGACCTCCACTGCTTCACGAGCGGCCCCGAGGTCATGCTGCCCTTTACCGAGCTGGGCTGCTACATCGCCTTCGGCGGCGCTGCCACGTTCGCGCGCTCCGAGGACATCCGCGCCGCGGTGGCCGCCTGCCCGCGCGACCTCATGCTCACCGAGACGGACTGCCCGTACATGACGCCCGTGCCCCTGCGCGGCTCGAAGTGCGAGCCCGCGATGGTCGCGTTCACGGCCGCCTGCGTGGCCGACGTGCGCGAGCAGGTCCTGGGCGAGTCGCGCGCCGACACCTACGAGGCGCTCTGGGCCAACGCCCGCCGGTTCTTCTCGCTGTAGGTTCGGGCGGTTTCTGCGAAGAGCGTGTGGATTCGAAAGGTCCCGTCTTTGGTGCCGAAACGGCGGTAACGCACCACCTACCAGCATCGCCTTCAGCTTCGTGACAGTCTGCTGCACGTCAAAAGACAGCTACCTGACAGATGCGTCTGCTATCCTCCGACAACCACGTCGGAAGGATCGCCCATGCACGCCGTCATCTCCCATGCCAGCGCATTCAGGTTCCTCGATCTGAGTGCGCGCCTCGTTCCGCCGCCCGAGTACCGGTTTGCCGTCAGGCCGTTCGATGGGGGAGAGGAGCTGGCGTTTGCATGCTCGCGCAGCGAGTTGGCTGCCATGCCGCTCGACCGCTTTTCAAGCGAAGATAAGCCGCTCGATATCCTGGTACCCGATCGAACAATGAGAAGAAAGGTCAAAGGGGTCAGGTTCCATGCTGCCAGCGGCAAGCTCCCTCCGGAATCGCTCATGGATGCCGGGCATGGCGTGCTCGTGGCAAGCGCGCCGCTCCTCTTCGTGCAGCTGTGCCAAGGAAAGAGCGTCAATCAGTGCATCAGGATCGGTTGCAACATCTGCGGGTGCTACTCGCTCGATCCGAGCAGCCCCGACGGCGTCGTCAAACGCAATCAGCTTACGAGCAAAGAAGACCTGACGGAGTATCTCAAGCTCGCCCATCATCTGCGGGGTTCGCGCAATGCTGCGGCGGCCCTGCCCTGGGTGCTCGAGAACGCCCGTTCGCCCAAGGAGGTCGAGCTCGGTCTGGCCTTCTCGCTGCCCAAACGCCTTGGAGGATTCGGGTTTGCCCAGCCGCGGCTCAACGGCTCGGAGGTGATCGTCGGGCCTGCGCGAACGATCAGCGACGACTATACGAACGAGATCGACGTCTACTGGCCCGACCAGCGCTTCGGTTTCGAATACGCGAGCTACTCGAACCATGGGGATATACGCAAGATCGGCCGCGACCAGCGTCGGGCTCTCGCGTTGCGCGAGATGGGCGTCCATATCGTCCAGGTGACCGACGAGCAACTCAAGGACCCGCATCAGATGCTGGCGCTTGCACATATCCTCGAGGAATACGGCGTTCCGAGGGTATCGTGAGCTGCTGGGCAGACCGTATCATCGAATCTTTGCCTGTCCACTTCGCGAAGTGGATACCTACTTCACGAAGTGGACTGTTTTCAGGCCTCGATTTCTACCCACTTCGCGAAGTGGGTACCTACTTCGCGAAGTGGATCGCCGGGGCAGGGAGGCCCGCCGGGGCAGAGGGGTTTGTCGCGCCGAGATGGACCTCCGGGGCAGGGAAGCCCTCCGGGGCAGAGGGGTTTGTCGCGCCGAGATGGACCTCCAGGGCAGGAAGGCCCGCCGCGCCGAGACGAACCTCAGCGACAAGGCCCTCGCCATGAGCGCATCCCGTCTCGCCAAGATCGGCGACGCCTT
>CAMOLV010000173.1 GCA_946619045.1 uncultured Coriobacteriales bacterium
GCCATGTTGAACACGTCGAGCAGCTCGAGTGCGCGGTCGTGGAATTCCTTCTCGGAGAGCCAGTAGCGCGGGAGGCGGAAGATACCGCTCCACATGCCGCATTTGACCTGGTTGTGAAGGCCGATGCGCACGTTGTCCTCGACCGTGAGCGTATCGAAGAGGCGGATGTTCTGGAAGGTGCGCGCGATGCCGGCCTGGCTCACCTGGTCGGTCGTCATGCTCGCAGTGTCCATGCCGTCGAGCAGGATGGTGCCGCGTGTGGGCTGGTAGACCTTGGTCAGCAGGTTGAAGACCGTGGTCTTGCCGGCGCCGTTGGGTCCGATGAGTCCCGCGATCTCGGTCTTGCCCACGGTGAGGTTGAAGTCCTCGACCGCATGCAGACCGCCGAAATCGATGCCGAGATGGCGGCACTCGAGGATGGTCTGCCCCGCATCGCGCTCGGGGATGATCGAGTCGGTCACGACCGGCACCATCTTGGTGCGCTCGCGTCCGGTTGCGCTGGCCCGCTTTCCGGCAGCCGCGCTCTGGGCCTTGTAGGTTCCCTCGGTCCTAGTCATCGCCGCCACCTCCCTTCGAGGCTCTTGCAGGCGCATTCGCAGCCCTTCCCCTCTTCTTGCCGAACCCGCCGAACAACGAGCGCAGTCGCTCCATCAGGGCACGGTTGTTGGAGACGAGCATGACGCCGATGAGGACGATCGCGTAGATGAGCATGCGGTAATCGCCGATGAAGCGGAGCTTCTCGGGAAGCACGGTGAGGATCGTCGCGGAGATGATGCCGCCGCGGATGTTGCCCATGCCGCCCAGCACGACGAAGACGAGCACGAGGATCGACGTGTTGAAGTCGAACTTCTTGGGGACGATGGCGCTGTAGTTCATCGCGTACAGCGCACCAGCCATGCCCGCGAGCGCGGCGGAGACCACGAACGCCATGAGGCGGTACTTGGTGGTGTTGATGCCCACCGACTCGGCTGCGATACGGTTATCGCGCACAGCCATGATTGCGCGGCCGCTGCGGCTGTTGACGAGGTTGAGCACCACGGTCAGCGTGAAGATGATGAGCAGAAACCCTGCCGTGAACGTCGAGATCATCTCGATGCCGACCGCCCCCTGGGGGCCGTTGATGACGACCTTGCCGCCATCCATGCCGAGCGACGCCGTATCGGTCATCGAGAAATGGAGGCCGCGGCCGTCGAGGCCCACATAGAGGTTGTTGAGCAGGTTCTTGATGATCTCGCCGAAGGCGAGGGTCACGATGGCGAGGTAGTCGCCGCGCAGGCGCATGACCGGGATGCCGATCAGAACGCCCGCGACCGCAGCGACGACGCCCGCGACCATGATGGCTGCGAGGAGCCTCAGGGCGCCGGACGCGACGCTTCCCATGAGCGCCGTCGAGACGATGACGCCCGTGAAGGCGCCGACGCTCATGAAGCCCGCATGGCCGAGCGACAGCTCGCCGGAGATGCCCACGACGAGGTTGAGCGAGATGGCCATGCAGATATAGGCGCAGATGGGCACGAGCAGGCCCTGCGTAGAGTTGGAGACGGCGCCCACTGCGAGGAGGCCCTGCATGATCAGGAACACCCCGACGACGAGGGCGTAGGTGACGAGATTCTTACGGGTCGTACCCGAAAGCGATTTGAACTTCTCCACGGCGCTACACCTTCTCGGGCACGAGCTTGCCGAGCAGGCCGGCAGGCTTGATGAGCAGGACGATGATGAGCACGCCGAAGACGATGGCATCGGAGAGCTGAGTCGAGATGTAGGTCTTGGCCATGATCTCGATCACGCCGAGGAGGATGCCGCCGAGCGCGGCTCCCGGGATGGAGCCGATTCCGCCGAACACGGCGGCGGTGAAGGCCTTGATGCCGGGCATGGAGCCGGTCGTGGGCGTGAGCGTGGGGTATGCGGAGCAGAGCAGCACGCCCGCGATAGCCGCGAGCCCGCTGCCGATGGCGAAGACCATCGAGATGGTGCGGTCGACGTTGATGCCCATGAGCTGGGCGGCACCCTTGTCCTCGGAGCACGCGCGCATCGCCTTGCCCATCTTGGTCTTGGAGGTGAAGAGCGTGAGCGCGACCATGACCAGAACGGCGGCGAGCACGGTGACGATGGTGACCGAATTGACGGTGAGCTGCCCGTTGAAGAGCTTGATCGAGGGGAAGCTCACGACGGAGGGGAACGCCTTGGGGTCGGCGCCCCAGATGAGCAGGGCGGAGTTCTGGAGGAAGTAGCTCACGCCGATGGCGGTGATCAGCACCGCGAGCGAAGGCGCCTGGCGAAGCGGCTTATACGCAAGGCCCTCGACCACGATGCCCAGCGCGGTGCAGCCGACGATGGCGACGAGCACGCCCACGAGCGGCGGAAGGCCCAGGTACTGGGCGGTGCAGAAGCAGAGGTACCCGCCCACCATGATGACGTCGCCGTGGGCGAAGTTGAGCATCTTGGCGATGCCGTAGACCATCGTGTAGCCGAGTGCGATGATTGCGTACACGCTGCCCAGGCTGATGCCGTTGATCAATGCAGTGAGGAAGCTCACGCGTCCCCCTCTCCCGATGTTTAACGCAACTCGAACAGTATAGCGGAGGCTATCGTCCGATAGCCCCCGCTATGAAGGACGAAAACCCGAGGCCGGATTAGTCGAGCGGCTGGTACACGCCGTCGACGATGACCATGCCCTTCGGGTCCTTGGAGACCTCGCCGGTCTCGGACCAGGTCATGACCTCGCCGATCGGGCAGGTGAGGCCGGAGAACTCGAAGTCGCCGGTGAAGGTGGCGATGAGCTGGTCGCAGATGTCGGCGGTCGCCATGTCGGGGGTGATGCCGGCCTGCTCGATAGCCTTGGCGATCGCGTGGACGCAGTCGTAGGCGTCTGCGGCGAACTGGATCGGGTTGGTATCGACACCGGCAGCGGCCTTGTAGGCGGCATCGAAGTTCTGGGTTGCCTCGTCGGTCGCGGTCGCGACGAACGGGGTGAGGAGCATGACGCCCTCGGCAAGGCTGGTGTCGAAGCCCTCGACGTCGAGGATGCCGTCCATGCCGTCGACGCCGAAGAACTTGGGCGCGTAGCCCATGTCGTTGGCCTGCTTCAGGATAATCGACGCGGGCGTGTAGTAGATGGGCAGGAAGACGAGGTCAGCGCCGGCATCCTTGGCCTTGTTGAGCTGGGCCGAGAAGTCGGTGGCGGAGTCGTCGGTGAAGGTGGTGACGGAGACGATCTCGAGGTTGCGGGTAGCGGCCTCGGTCTCGAACTTCTGGTAGATGCCCGTGGAATAGGCGTCCGCGTTGTTGTAGATGATGGCGATCTTGCTTCCGAGGCCCTTCTCATCGATGTACTGAGCCGAACGGTTGCCCTGGTTGGGGTCGGTGAAGCACATCTGGAAGACGTTGTCCTTGCGCGGACCGTCGGCGCCGATCTCCTCGCCGCCGAGGACGTTGACGGAGGATGCGGAGGGGGTCAGCTCGAAGATGCGGTCGGCGTTGGTGAGGGCGGAGACGGCGACGCAGGGGTTGGTCGTCGTGGTGCCCACGAGGATCTGAAGGCCCCAGTCCTTGAGGGTGTTGTAGGCGTTGACGGACTTCTCGGGATCATGCTCGTCGTCCTGCCAGTTGAGCACCATCTTGATCTTGCCCTCGGCGTTGACCT
>CAMOLV010000174.1 GCA_946619045.1 uncultured Coriobacteriales bacterium
ATCTATGCGCGCTTCTCGTGCTCGAAGCAGCGCGAGGCGTCGATCGAGGACCAGCTGCGCGTGTGCCGCGAGTGGTGTGCGCGCGAGGGCCATGAGGTCGTTGCGGAATACTGCGACCGGGCGGCCTCGGGGCGCACCGATGACCGCGCTCAATTCCAGACGATGATCGCCCGCGCCGGCGAGTCCGATCTCGTCGTGGTGTATATGATGGACCGCTTCTCGCGCGACGTGTACGATGCGCCGATATACAAGCGCCGCCTGCGCGACCATGGCGTGCGCGTGGTCTCGGCGACCGAGACGATGCCCGACGGGCCCGAGGCCATCCTGATCGAGTCGATATACGAGGCCATGGCGGCCATGGAGTCCGCCCATACCTCGCAGCGCACGCGCCGCGGCATGGAGGGCAATGCGCTCAAATGCCTGCACAACGGCGCCCGCGTCTTCGGCTACCGTTTCGGCGACGATGGGCGCTACGAGGTCGACGATGCCCAGGCCGAGGTCGTGCGCGAGGTGTTCCGCCGCCACATCGACGGCGAGCCATCGAACGCCATCGCCGCCGATCTCGCGCGGCGCGGCTGGCAGACGACGCTCGGCACGCGCATGTCTCCACATGCTGTAGACGTAATGTTGAAAAATGAGAAGTATCTCGGTATCTACCGTTGGGGCGATGTGAGGATCGAGGGCGGCATGCCCGCCATCATCGATGCGGAGGTGTGGGCGATGGCCCAGCGCGCTGTGGTGAAGAAGGCCAGGAAGCTCGAGGATTGGGGCGACTACGCCCTCGCGGGGCGCTCCGTGTGCCTCGAGTGCGGGATGAACCTCGTCGGCGTCTCGGGATATGGGAAGAGCGGCCGCCGCTACTCGTATTACCGGTGCTCGCACCGGTGCGGATGCAAGGCGATCCGCGCCGATTGGCTCGAGGGCGCCCTCGTGGATGCCCTGCGCGCCATGTTCGCGGATCGCGCCACGGCCCTCGAGGCGGCGCGCTGCGTGGCGGCCGCCGTGTCCGATGCCGAGGCCGAGGCGCGCCTGAGCGAGGCGCGGCGCACCCTGGGCGAGGCCGAGCGCGGCATCTCGAACCTCCTGCGCGCCATCGAGGATGGCATGCCGTGGGATGATGCCGCGGGGCGAATGGGCGAGCTGAAGGCCATGAGGGCGAAGGCCGAGGCCGATGCCGCCGCGTGGGGCGCCATCGCGCACGTGGATCCCGAGGATCTCGCCGATTTCCTCCAGCAGGTCGCCGTGCTCGACGATCGCTCCGTGCTCGACGCCCTGGTCTGGCAGGTGGGCGTCGGTTGTGACGATGTTGTTGCGGTTCTGAATTACGACATAAAAAAAGACGAACCCGCGAGGCTCTCATTTCCTCGCGAGTTCGTACAAATGAAGTCTGGTAGCCCAGCCGTGGTGTTCTACGAACTCGCCGGCGGCTACGGCCTCGCGTTCCACCGCGGCCACGTGGCCGTGAGGATGCCGCGGGCGGCTTGACGAAAAAAGCCCCCGCCCGTAGGCGGGGGCTGCACTCGGCGGCGCGGGGATGTGAGAGGAGAGGCCATGGCAGGAACCTGGGCGCCGCCGCAGATGCCCTAGTCGTAGTAGCTCACGACGATGAGCGTGAGCGTCACCATGGCGGCGATGAACGCGCAGGCTGCGAGCGCGGCCACGACGATCCGATCCGTCATCAGAGCCGCCCCTCGTTGTGGAGCCGTTGGAGCGCCTTCACGAAGGTCTCGTCCATCGCCCCGGTGATCTTGGAGGTGAACACGCCCGTGCATGCCGTGTTGAGCTGCCAGGCGCAGATCGTGTAGTAGCCGCCGTCGCCGTCGATGTTGAAGCCGCTGTACTGGCCCTCGTCGGCGAGCTTCTCCTGGACTGCTTTCCAGCTCCAGTACCCGAAGTCGCCGTCGATGCCGCCGCCGTAGTATCCCTGCGCGGCGAGGTCGCCCTGGATGGCTTTCTTGGTGGTCGCGTCCCACTTGCCGTTGATGTCGAGCCCTCCGGTCGATCCGCCGTCCAGAACGGCGTTGACCTCTTTGGCGAGCTGCGCCATGCGCGCGTGGAGGTACGGCCCGGGGCATGCCGTGGCGTCGAACATGCGGTGCTCCGTGAGGCTGCCGCCCCGGTCGCCCGTGTAGCTGAGCCTGAAGCCGTACCGCTTGCAGATGTCGGCGCATAGGTTCACGAGCGATTTCCACGCGGCGTCCGAGACTGGCCAGTCGCCGCCTGCCTGCGAGTTGGCCACCTCGATCGTGATGGCCTGATTGTCGTTCCAGTAGCTAGATGAGGTCCAGGCGCCGTAGTCCTCGTCGACGTAGCAGGCGATGCGGCCGTCGGTGCCGATGCCGTAATTGCTCGACGCCTCGCGGTTCTGGAAGACGGCGCCGCACCCCTCGATGGTGAGGTTTCCCGCCATGTGGTGCGGCGTGATCTTGCAGACTTTCGCGGTGCGCCTGCCGTAGTGGTGCGAGGTCGGGATGGTCTTACATGCCAGCTTGCTGATCGTCATCTCCGCCATCCCTTCCGTCGGTGAGCTCCTCCTCCATGGCGGAGGTCAGCGGCTCCATGGCCGTGCCCTCCTGCTCGTCCTCGAACTCGTAGAGGTCCATCTAGGCCCCCTTGAGCTCGGTGAGCGGTGCGCCGCCCTCGACCTCGGGGATGCCCGCGATGCTCGTGAGCACCGAGAGCACGCCCGCCAGGGCCGCGCCGCTCGCGACGGCGATCCAGTCGACCTGCGTGATGCCCATGGCGTTGGTGCCGATGAGGGCGACGGCCGTCTGGGCCATCGTCTTGATGGCGCGGATGCCCGCGGCCGCGAGCCATTTCCTCACGTTCTCGTTCATCTGTCCTCCTTCTCGATCATGCTGAGGCGACGATGGTGCTCGTCCAGCCTCGCCTCGATCTTGGTGATGCGCGTGGCGTGGTCGTCGAGCTTGCGATCGAGCGCGCGCACGTCGTCCTTGATGTCCTTGGTGTTGCCACTGATGTAGTCGAGCTTGTCGCGCACGCTCTGCGCGCTGAGCACCTCGCCACGCCGGTCCTTGAGGATGCTGAAGGCCAGGGCGGCCATGGCGATGAGCGCCGAGGCGATGGCGACGGTCTCTGATACGGTCATTGAATTCCCCTCGCGTCGGTTGGTCCCATCTACCATGCCTCGACTCTCAGGACGTGGATCTGGTTGGTCGCCGTCACGTTGTTGGCGGCGCCGCCGTTGGCGATGTCGAGCGTGCGCTCGGCGAGCTTGGTTATGCTCGTGCCGTTGATCTGCCACGTGGAGCCCTTGAGCCAGATGGTCGAGGTGCCCGTCTGTGAGCCCGTCATGATGCTGAGCACCACCGACTTGCCGTCGGGCTGGTAGACGGTCACCGAGTCATACAGCTCCGCGTTGTTCGTGTAGATGATCCGCATATAGTCGTAGTCGCCCGCCGATGCCGAGAGCGCGATCGAGGTCGCGGCGGCGGTGACTCCGGTGCCCGTGGGGAATGCGTGCTCGTAGAGCACGTCGGGCGCGAGCGCGGTCCTCCATGCCGCCCTCGAGGCATCGTCGAACGTGCCCTCGATGGTCGGGATGGCGGCCATGGTCTCGGTCGCCCTCACGGCGTCGACCACGGCGTCGGTGCCGTAGTAGGCCACGCGCACGCGGT
>CAMOLV010000175.1 GCA_946619045.1 uncultured Coriobacteriales bacterium
TGGTAGGGGATGTCCTCCTCGCGCGCTCCGCGCTCGACCACGTTGCTCTGCGCCAGGAAGATCATCCACGGTGCGATGGTCGTGCCCACGAGCGCCACGATGAGCGAGAGGTACGACAGGTCGCTCCTGAGCGGCGGGATGAGGGTGTCGTGGAAGGCCGCGCCCCAGTCGGGCTCGACCATGAAGCCGGCGATCACGTACGTGAGGAAGATGCAGCTGATGGCCAGCAGGACCTTCTCGATGCGGCGGTACGACCCGCTCATGGTGAGCATCCAGATGGCGAACGCGGCCACCGGGATCGAGATGTAGGTGGGGATGCCGAACAGCGCGAAGCCGGAGGCGATGCCCGCGAACTCCGAGAGCGTGACCGTGGTGTTGGAGATGAGCAGCGCGAACATGGCGAGGGCGGAGAGGCGCACGCCGTACTGCTCGCGGATGAGCGAGGCGAAGCCCTTGCCCGTGACGCAGCCCATGCGCGCGGCGGTCTCCTGCGCGACGATGAGCAGAAGGCACATGATGGGGACGGTCCACAGGAGCCCGAACCCGTAGAGCGCTCCGGAGTTGGAATATGCCGCGACGCCGCCGGCATCGGCGCCAGCGAGGGCGGCCACCAGGCCCGGGCCCATGGCGGCGAGCACGCGCTTGGGGTCGAGCTTGACGCGCTCCTTCGGAGCTTTCTTCAGAGTCTTTGCCAAGACCATCACGCCCCGAGCAGCACTGCCGCGACGCAGAAGATCACCGTGGCGATGATGAGGGCGGTGGAGCGGAGCGACTGTCCGCTGGGGTCCTCGCCCTTCTCATCGCGCTTGCGGATGTAGATCAGGTAGAGCGGTGCGGTGATGAAGGAGAAGAGCGAGGTGCATGCGGCCGCGATGATGCCCGCCTTGATCGCACGGCCCGCGGCGTCCGCGCCGAAGATGGGGGCGATGTTGCCGAGGGCGAAGAGGATGAGCAGCAGGACCGCGGCGTAGGCGAGTCCGAGGCCGATGCCCCTGATCGTGAAGCCCAGGATCGACGGCGCATCGTCATCGTCGGCGTCGAACTCGAGGAACACGTCGGTGACGTAGCGGGTCATGTTGATGGTGGCGCGCAGGGCGACCGGCAGCGCCAAGGCGAGCTGAACGCCCATCAGCGCATCGCCGAACGAGGTGCGCGAGATGAACGAGAGGGCCAGGAGCGCTGCCGCCCAGAAGACGATCCAGAGCTCGTGCGTGACGAGGCGGCCGAAGATGGTGCTCGACTCGCCCGTCTCGCCCAGGTCGCGCCCGCCGACGATGGCGAGGTCCTCCTCGTGCTCCTCCTCGAGGACGTCGAGGGCGTCGTCGACCGTGACGATGCCGAGCAGCTTGCCCGCGTCGTCGACGACGGGGATGGCGAGCAGGTTGTACTTGGCGATGTCCTCGGCCACGTCCTCCTGGTCGTCCTCGGGGCTGGCGGTCACGAGCTCGTCATGCGCGATGTCGCGCAGCACGTCGTCGGACTCGGCGATGATCAGGTGGTTGAGCGAGACGACGCCCGTGAGCAGGCCCTCGTCATCGACGAGATAGACGTAGTGGACGTTCTCGAAGTCCTCCTCGAGGCCGCGCAGCGCCGCGATGGCGTCTGCGACCGTGGCATCCTCGGGAAGGCTCAGGACCTCCTGGGTCATGATGCGGCCGGCGGTGTCCTCGCGGTACCCCAGCAGCTGGCGGATGGCGCGCGCATCCGAGACGCCCATGAGGCGCAGGAGCTTCTCGGCCTTCTCGTAATCGAGCTCCGAGACCAGCTCGGCTGCGTCGTCCGGGTCCATGGCCGAGAGGATGCGCGAGGCCTCGCGCTCCTCCATGCCCTCGAGCAGCTCGGCTGCCATCTCGTCATCGTCGAGCTCGGCGACCGCCTCGGCGCGCTGCTCCTCGTCGAGCTGCGCGAACACGGTGCCGCGCAGGCGCGGGTCGAGCTGCTCGATGATGTCGGCGACGTCGGCCGGGTGCATGTCGTCGAGGGTCTTGTGGCTCACGGAGAGCTTGACGTTGGAGAGGTCGCGCTCGACGAGGTCCATGTAGCTCCACGCGATGATGCGCTCGGGGATGGTCTTGCCGAAGGCCTTCGCGACCTTGCAGGAGACCGTCTCGACCCAGGGGGCGAGCGAGCGGAGCAGTCCGCGCGCGCCTACCTCGGCGCCGAGCAGGCGCAGCTGGGTGGAGCTCGTGTCGGAGAGCTTGAGGTCGTTCACGCGGACGACGCGCATGCCGCGCGTGTCGACGATCTGCTTGTTGAGGATATCGCGCGCGAGCAGAACCTCGTTGGGCTGCAGGTACGAGAAGCGCACGTCGGTCGAGACGACCGAGAGGCGGATCTCATCCTCGTCGTAGGACTCGACGTACTTGCGCCAGCTGATCATGAACGGCGTCTTGCCGGGACCGGTGAACGCGAGGCTCGTGATGCGCGGGAAGACCTCGCCGGTGGCGATGCCGAGGTCGGAAACGACGCCGAGCTTCTCGCCCGAAGCGTCGATGACTGGATTTCCCAGGAGTTGGGACAGGTAGATCATGCGTGCTCCTTACAGGTGGCACCCCTCACGGCGCCTTGGAGCACGCTGCGAGGGGCTAATGACTGTGAGGTCGGGGTTTCATCAAAAGCCCTTCTTCTTAGACGATAGAAAACGGCATGGTGAGGATGCCGTGCGTTGGCATTGTACCGCAATCTGAGATAAAAAAGTCCCGCAGGCGAACCTGCGGGACGATAATGCGGGATATGCGAAACCGGTATCAGAACTGGACCTTGGGGCTCTCGCGGATGTCGTCGTTGGCGACCTCGAAGCCGTGGCGCGGCTGGAACTTGCTGCCGGCGACGATGTTGCCCGGGAAGGTCTTGATGGCGTTGTTGTAGGCGAGCACGCAGTCGTTGAAGCTCATGCGGGCGTAGCTGATCTTGTTCTCGGTGTCGGTGAGGTCGGACTGGAGCTGCTGGAAGTTGACGTTGGCCTTGAGCTCGGGATAGGACTCGGCGACGGCGAACAGGCGCGAAAGCGCGGAGGTGAGGCCGTTCGCAGCCTCCATGCGGGCCTCGGGGGTCTTGGCGCTCGACATGTTGGCGCGCGCGGCGACGACGGCCTCGAGGGTCGAGGACTCGTGGGAGGCATAGCCCTTGACGGTCTCGACCAGGTTGGGGATAAGGTCGTTACGGCGCTGGAGCTGGACCTCGATGGTCTCCCAGGCGTTATCGATGCGGTTTTCCTTCTCGATGATTCCGTTGCGGATGGACACGTAGCCGATGCCGAGCACGACGAGGATCACGAGGATGACGATGGCAGCAATCATGGCGAATCCCTTCAACAGGCGGGGCTCTATGCCCTGCTTAAATGTGAGTATACCCATATGTTTATTGCTTTTACAAATTAGGCGGCGGTGTGGGGAGGGTAAACGGGGTTCTCGGCCCTGTATGCCCCTGCGCGAGGCTCGACTATCGCGACAGTCCCATGACCATCGCGAAGGTCGAACCCCGGAGGGCCCCCGCTGCCTCGACTATCGCGACAGTCCCATGACCATCGCGAAGGTCGACCCCCGGAGGGCCCCCGCTGCCTCGACTATCGCGACAGTCCCATGACCATCGCGAA
>CAMOLV010000176.1 GCA_946619045.1 uncultured Coriobacteriales bacterium
CCCGCGGCTAATCCCGCGGCAGGAACATGGGGATGATGACGCGCGTGAAGATGACCAGCCACACGGCTGCCACGCAATAGCCCGCGATGACGTCAGAGAAGTAGTGCACGCCCAGGTACACGCGGCTCATGCCGATCATCACGACCGCGAAGAACAGCGCGAGCGACCAAACCCTGCGCAGGATCGCGTCCTTCTCATAGCGCAGGATGAGCCAGATCAGGAACCCGTAGAACGCGACCGCGACCATCGAATGGCCGGACGGGAAGCTGTAGCCGCTCTCGGAGATGAGCCTGAAGCCCTCGGGGCGCGGACGCTGCACGATCTCCTTGAGGGCGAAGTTCAAGATCACGATGCCCACGAGGTTCGCGGTGGCGAACCTGCCCGGCATGCGCCCCGGCGCGAACGCCGCCACCACGACGAGCATCACGGCGAGCACGGCGGGGGAGGAGAGGCTTGTGAACGATTGCATGATGGGCGTGAGCCAATCGCGGCGCAGGCGCACCACGAAGAGCTGGTAGGCGATGCCGTCGATACGGCGGATGTCGCCCGACATCACGTTCTGCAGCAGGTACACGAAGACGAGCAGGGCGACGGAGAGCAGGATGACCACGAAGTTGTCCCGGATGCCCTGGAGCAACGCCCCCAGGAAGCCGCCCCTGCGCGTGCGGGAGCCGTCCTTCTCGTCAGCCATCTCGCCTCCTCTGCAAAGAAAACGCGGCATGCCGATCACCGGCATGCCGCCCGAGTCATCGTGCTTTTAGGATATACCAGCCCGCACGTGGGGCGTGCGTGAAGCTGACTAGAGGTTGGCCTCGATGTCGGCGACGATGGCGGCCTTGGGGCGGTTGCCCGTGAAGGCGAAGGCCGGCTCGCCGCCCTTGAACAGGATGACCGTGGGGATGGAGACGATGTTGAAGCGCATGGCGAGATCGCCCTCATCGTCGACGTTGCACTTGTAGAAGTCGAACTTGCCGGCGCCCTCCTCGGCGATCTGCTCGAGCGTGGGGCCGAGTGCGCGGCAGGGGCCGCACCAGGGAGCCCAGAAATCGACGAGCACGGGAAGCTCGCTGTTGGCGACGATCTCGTCGAACGTCTGGACGGTGATCTCCTTAGCCATAACATCCTCCATTCGGGGTGTGAAACACGACGTGTCTTCGATACAAGGGGTATACCCGATTTACAATAGTCTAGTACGGCGATTTCGGGAGGTTTTATGGCGCGCGACCGTGCGGTTCGCAAAAAGGCGTTCGTTGATAAGACGGCTGCCGAAGTCGCCGATCTCGTCGGTTGCGGCGTGCTGTTCTCCGGCAACGCGTTCTCCGCGGTCACCCTGGTCAAAGGTACTCCCGAGCCCGACGGCGCGGAGCCGTTCTCCGGTGCCGACGGCACGGCGCTGCGCAACTCGCTCACCGCCCTCGGATATGCGCCGGAGGACTGGAACGCGCTCCTGTCGTGCGACGCCGAAGGCGTCCCGCTCGACCCCGCCGTCTTCGTGCGGGCGATCGCCGTTCTCGACCCCGCGACGCTCGTCATCTGCGACGAGCCGGCGGCCGACCTCGTGCGCGAGGCCTTCGCGGCCGACCTTGCCCAGCTCCCCGATTTCGATGCGGCCATGCTCGTTCCGGGCACGCTCGCACAGGTTCGCGGCATCCGCATGCTGAACCTCGGCGGGTTCGCCGATGCGCTGGGCGATAATCATTCCAAGCAGATCATGTGGCACCGCCTCAAGAAGCTTCCGCCTTTGGGCGAGCCGTATTAACAGAACACGTTAAAGGAGGACCAAACAGCATGGCAACCATCAAAGCACCGGTCGACCCCACGTCCTGCGCCGCCTGGAAGGCGCTTGAAGACCATAAGGCCGCCCTCGACGAGAAGGGCATCAGCCTCAAGGATTGGTTCGCCGCCGACCCCGATCGCGTCTCCAAGCTCTCGTTCGACGTCGCCGACCTCCACTTCGACCTCTCCAAGAACCTCGTGACCGACGAGACCATTCCGCTGCTCGTCCAGCTCGCCCGCGAGGTGGGCCTCGAGGAGCGCCGCGACGCCATGTTCGCCGGCGAGCACATCAACACCACCGAGGACCGCGCCGTGCTGCATACGGCGCTCCGCCGCCAGAAGAACGAGGCCGGCACCCTCATCGTCGACGGCCAGGACTGCATCGCCGACGTGCACGAGGTGCTCGACCGCATGTACGACTTCGCCGAGCGCGTGCGCTCCGGCGAGTGGCGCGGCGTGACCGGCCACAGCATCAAGAACGTCGTGTCCATCGGCATCGGCGGCTCCGATCTCGGCCCGGTCATGGTCTACGAGAGCCTCAAGCCCTTCATCGACGGCCCCTCCGTGCGCTTCGTCTCCAACATCGACCCCAACGACATGGCCGAGAAGCTCCGCGGCCTCGATCCCGAGACCACGCTCGTGATCGTCGTCTCCAAGACCTTCACCACGCTCGAGACCATCACCAACGCCCGCGAGGCGCGCACCTGGCTGCTCGACACCCTGCGCGAGCAGGGCGCCATCAACAACACGCCCGAGGCCGCCGCGGACGCCGTCGCCCATCACTTCGTGGCCGTCTCCACCGCGCTCGACCTCGTCGCCGACTTCGGCATCGACCCCAACAACGCGTTCGGCTTCTGGAGCTGGGTCGGCGGCCGCTACTCCGTCGACTCCGCCGTGGGCCTCTCGCTCATCCTCGCCTTCGGCCGTGAGAAGTTCGAGAACTTCCTGGCCGGCTTCCGCGCCATCGACGAGCACTTCCTCAACACCCCGCTCGAGCAGAACATCCCCGTGCTCATGGGCCTCATGAACGTGTGGTACGTCAACTTCTTCAACGCCGAGAGCCATGCCGTGCTGCCGTACTGCCAGTACCTGCACCGCTTCCCCGCGTACCTGCAGCAGCTCACCATGGAGTCCAACGGCAAGGGCACGCGCTGGGACGGCACGCCGGTCACCACCAAGACGGGCGAGGTCTTCTGGGGCGAGGCCGGCACCAACGGCCAGCACGCCTTCTACCAGCTCATCCATCAGGGCACGCGCCTCATCCCCGCGGACTTCATCGCCTTCGTCAACACGCCCAACCCCACCAAGGACGGCGACCAGGACGTGCACGAGGTCTTCCTCGCCAACTTCCTCGCGCAGACCAAGGCGCTCGCCTTCGGCAAGACGGCCGACGAGGTCCGCGCCGAGGGAACCGCCGAGTGGATGGTGCCCGCCCGCGTGTTCACCGGCAACCGTCCCACCACGTCGATCTTCGGCAAGGCGCTCACGCCGTTCGCGATGGGCGCGCTCATCGCGCTCTACGAGCACATCACCTTCGTCGAGGGCACGGTCTGGGGCGTCAACAGCTTCGACCAGTGGGGCGTCGAGCTGGGCAAGCAGCTTGCCAAGCAGATCACGCCCGCATTCGACGATGACGATGCCATGGCCAAGCAGGACGCGAGCACCCAGGCGCTGCTCGCCTTCTACCGCGCCAACCGCGTCTAACCTGAACAAAGCGGCAGGGCATTCGTTCAATCTCGGGTAAGCCGGCAAGAAGAGAGC
>CAMOLV010000177.1 GCA_946619045.1 uncultured Coriobacteriales bacterium
AGAAGAACGAGGCCCCGAGCGCTTAACGCGCTATTCAAGGCACAATGCGCCTCATGGCGCATCCATACAGTCGTTTTACGAAAGGAGCAACGCAATGACAGAGCAGAAGACGCAGAAGGTCGAGACCAGCCTCATGCACAAGGGCCGCAAGACCATCTGGCACCTCCAGCAGATGAAGAACAAGGGCGAGAAGATCGTCATGGTGGGCCCGGGCAACCTCGATCCTCTGTTCAGCGCTTGGGCCGAGGCGGCCGGCGTCGACATCATCCGCTTCGTCGCCCCTGGCGAGAACGCCATCGAGCGCTCCGCCAACCTCCAGAGCCACGTCCGCCAGGTTCGCAAGATGGCCCCCAACGCGCACTTCAACATCGTGTGCGAGACCTTCACCGTGGCCGACAACAAGAGCGCCCTCGAGACCACCACGAAGCTCATGGCCGACCAGGCCGACTCCATCCTGATCATGGGCATCACCAACGACAAGCTGCAGTTCCTCTCCGACAACCACGTGCCCATCTTCGGCCATGTGGGTGCCCTCTCCGGTTGGCAGACCGGCAACATCGGCGGCTACAAGCGTATCGCCAAGACTGCCGACGAGGCGTTCAAGGTCTACCGCACCGCCTACGAGTACCAGGAGTGCGGCATGAAGGGCATGACCATCGAGCTCGTGCCCGCCGAGGTCGCCCAGACCATCTCCGAGAAGCTCACCGTGCCTGTGGTGGGCGTCGCTGCCGGAGCTCCTTGCGACGGCTCCGAGATGGTGGTGTGGGACCTGCTGGGCATCGTGCCGGCTGCCACGGTCCACGCAAAGCAGTACGCCCAGCTTCCGCAAATCGCCATCCAGGCCTACGGCGAGTTCATCAATGACGTCAAGACCGGCGCCTACCCGCAGCCCGAGCACGGCTTCTCGATGGACGCCGAGGAGTTCGCCAAGTTCAAGGACATGGTCGACGCTGACGTTCACTAGCTCGCTGGTTGCTGCGGGTCGGGGGAGGTCTCCCGACCCGCATTATCAGAAGTGGAAGAAAGACATCGCATCATCGGCATTTGCCCTGGCGATGCGAACGAAAGGAATCTTGATACATCATGAGCAAGGTACAGATTGTCACGGGCGGCACTTCCGGCATGGGAAAGGCGACCGCGAAGGCCATCTCAAAGTACGGCCCCGTCGTAATCGCAGGCAGGAGCCTCGAGCGCATGCAGGGTGCGCTCGACGAGCTTCGTGCGGACGGCGTTGAGGTCTATGGCATCGCATGCGACATCTCCGACATCGAGTCGGTCAAGAATCTCGCTGTCGAAGCATCCAAGATTGGCGAGATCGGCAACGTCGTGAATGCGGCGGCTGTTGCCATGGAGACTTCCACGCCCGAGCAGATTGCCCGCATCGACGTGCAGGGCACCGTGAACGTGGTCGAGACCTTCCTGCCGCTCATGGCCGAGGGCAGCGCCATGGGTCTCTTCTCGTCCACCACGGGTCGTATGTATCAGCCCACGCCCGAGCAGCATGCGCTCTACGCGGAGTCGTTCGGCCAGGACTTCGGTGACCGCTTCCTTGCCGCGCTTCCTCAGGGCATGGACTCCGCTGACGAGCGCATCGCCCAGATGCCGCCCAGCTACGTTGCTTACTTTGCGGCGAAGAACTGGGTCATGTACTACGCAGCTGCGAATGCCTCCCGCTTCGGTGCCCGCGGCCTGCGCATCTTCTCAGTTGCCCCGGGTTCGTTCGTAACGCCGATGCTTCCCATCGACGAGGGCTTCCGCGCAATGACAAGCGCACAGACCGCGCTTGGGCGCCTTGGCGATCCCGACGAGATGGCATCGCTCTTTGCGGCGCTTCTCGATCCCTCCGTCGCCTACCTCACTGGAACCGATGTCCTCATGGACGGCGGCATGTTTGCAAAGCAGTTCGTACCCCAGCTGGCTTAGTACCAGCGCGGGTGCTGTACCAACAGCGTCGGCGACCTCATGTTGATGGGGTCCAAGTGATTGGAAGCGAGAGAATGAACTGGTGGATCCTTGTTCCTATTGCGCTGGTATATCCGGTTGCCCGCTTCGTGTCGTATTCGAAGAAGGCAAGTCCGCGTAAAGACAAGCCTATCGAGGGCAGGCGAAAGATCGCATGTATTGGAGACAGCATCACGTTCGGCCATGGGGTTGTGCTGAATCGCGACGAGCAGGCATGGACCTACGTCATGGGCAAGATGCTCGGGAACGAGTTCCAGGTCCTGAACTATGGGATCAGCGGCGCCACGGCGCTTCTCGAGTCGAAGCGGCCGTTCAAGGAGCACGACTTCATCGACACCGCAACTACCGTCGAGCCCGAGCTCTACCTCTTCATGCTTGGCACCAATGACTCAAAGCCCGAGAACTGGGTGGCAGAGAACTTCCCACGTGATTACAACGCGATGATCGACCGCATTCAGAAGGGCAGCCCCGATGCAAAGATCGTGCTGATGACCCCCGCAAGCGCATTCCCCGATCCACGCAAGAAGAACGGGAAGGTGAGCTACAACATCGACAAAGACCGTATCGCCCAAGAAATAGTGCCGATTGTCGAGAGGATAGCGCACGAGCGAGAGCTTCCCATCATCGACATCCATGCGTTCACCGACGGACATCCCGACTGGTTCGATGACGGTATCCATCCCAACGAGGAGGGCAACCTCCGCATGGCGGAGCACATCTATGAGGCGATCCTGCCCATCCTCGAGGAGCGCGCCTAGTTTGACGAGTTGATGCATCTGGTGCGATACGAGTTGGGCTATTTGAACTATGGTGGGAGGAGGGGCACCGCGGGGTGCCCCTCCCATGCTTGGGAGGTTTCCATGCAAGAGTCATGCCATGCTCTTATGGAGGAGCTGGAGCGCGCCGCTCTGGAGTGCGCGGATATGGGCGGCTTTGGCGTCCTGCCGAGTCCCTACCGCCGTGCGTTCGTGGATGCGCTGCAGGCAGTCCTCGACGCTGGCGCAAACTTGGCGGCGGTTTCCCTTAGGCTTGCCGAGCTGCGTCCCGAGGACTTCCTCGTGCTCGGGGAGCCGGTTCGTGGGTTTCTCACCTCAACGGACGTGCTCGGCATCTCCGAGGAGGACCTACCCGTCGATGCCATGGAGTATCTGTCACTCGTCGTGTTCCTTCGTGGGGAGATGGACGAGGGCAACCTGCCGTATCGTGACTTCGCCGAGATGGCGCGGGCAGCGGGGGAGGGAAGGACGCTCGCGCAGGGGCTTTGCTCCGAGGATCGCGAGCGCCTGGTGCACGCGCGCATCGAGCCCTTGCTGCGGCGTCTCTGGCCACGCGACCTCGAGCGCGTTGAGGCCGAGGTCGAGAGGCTTTTGGGATAGGCACGTGAGCAAGGTACCGAGAATTGAGCATTCCTCGGCAGTTTCTGTTGCCCTAGCATGAGTCTTGAACATCGCATGAGAGGAGCAGACCATGGGCAACGAGGCCGTCGACATCCGCAAGAAGGAGCTGCGCCGCCGCTTCCGTACCATCCGCAA
>CAMOLV010000178.1 GCA_946619045.1 uncultured Coriobacteriales bacterium
TCACCGCTGTCGTCGAGGTCTCCGAGATGATGGGCTCCGAGTACAACATCCACGCTCGCTCCAACGAGGACGAGGTCGTCATGGTCGTCCCGACCGTCGGTCTCGAGGCCGACGTCTCGATGGGTGCAACCGTCAAGTTCACCACCCAGCCCGACCTGATCCAGCTCTTCGACAAGGAGACCAGCAACAACCTCATCTGGTACGACGAGGCTTCCGTTGCGGCCAACGAGCCGGTCTGCAGGAACTACGAGTTCTAAGGTCCTCCAAAGGCGCAGCGCTTAACCCTGCCTTGGGCGCTGGCGTCTTCCTTCCTTCCCTTTGCGCCCCGTCCTATATCCCCAGGACGGGGCGCGGGTGTATTCACGGTCGGTATCCCGCAGGTTTGGGGCCGCGGTCTGGAGACGTGATGGAGCCTGCGTGCGGGGCCTCCGCTTAGCCTATACTGTCGCACTTGGCGAATGATCGCCATGCAACAACGACATCGCATCCGAGGAGAGCGTTAGACTTGATCGAGGATTACAGCAAAGCACGCAAGGCGGGAAGACGTCAGGTGAGGGACGACGTCACCCATGGCCGCTACCCCTACCTCCCCGCGCTCGACGAGATCGTCGGCGAGGCTGCCGTCACGAAGGCCGTTACGGTAGGCACCATCAACATCCCAGCATCGCTCATAGCCGGAACCGTCACGAGGGCGCGCGGCAACGTGTTCTCGAGCGGCTTCCTGCCGCTTGCCGAGCCCGGGTCGGAGTTCGCCATCAAGTGGTCTGCGCTCTACGATGCGCAGATTGACGAGGGCATCCGCGACCCCGTGGTGGTCTACGAGTTTCTCCAGCGCTTCTACGTGCTCGAGGGAAACAAGCGCGTGTCGGTGCTCCGCTACCTCGAGAACCCCTCCATCGCGGCGACGGTGAAGCGCGTCATGCCGCCGCAGGACGTTGACGAGGCGACGGCGACGGCCTACGAGGAGTTCCTCGCGTTCTACAAGGCCGTCCCGCTCTACGGGTTCTTCTTCTCCAAATCGGGTTCGTACGCCAAGATGGCGAGCCTCCTGGGCCGCACGCTCGACGAGCCGTGGCCCGAGCAGGACGTGAAGCGCCTCGATACCACCTACACGCTGTTCTGCAGCTCCTTCGCCAAACGGGGCGGCGGCAACCTGGGCATCTCCGAAGCCGACGCCTTCCTCGCGTACCTCAAGGGATACGCCGCGTCCGACCCCCTCATCATCTCGTCCGACGAGATGGACGCGCGCATGCGCAGGGTGTGGGACGAGCTGGTCGTAGCAGCCCAGCCCGAACCGATCGACTATGTCGAGCAGCCTCCCGAGAGCAGGAAGGGCGTCATCCCGCAGATCAAGGACATCGTGCTCCCCGCCAAGAAGCTGCGCGTCGCCTTCATCTACGACAGGAGCCCCGAGACATCGGGATGGATCGCCCTCCACGAGAAGGGCCGCGTCGACCTCGACAACCGCCTCGGCAACGAGCTCGAGACCACGGCATATGCGCTGCGCTCCGACGACGAGTCGTTCATGCGCGCCGTCGAGATGGCCGTCGAGGACAAGAACGACCTCATCGTCACCTGCTCGCCCCGCCAGTTCGAGCAGACCCGCCGCGCCGCCGTCGCGTATCCCGAGAGCAGGTTCATCAACTGCTCCATCAACCTGTCGAGCGGCGTCGTGCGCACGTTCTACGCGCGCATGTACGAGGTCAAGTTCATCATGGGCGCGCTCGCTGCGAGCATGTCGGAGAACCACCGGATCGGCTACCTCGCCTTCTCGCCCATCTACGGAAGCGTCTCCGAGATCAACGCGTTCGCGCTCGGCGCCTCGATGGTCGACAAGCAGGCGACCGTCCATCTGAGGTGGCTCTCCACCGCGGGCGACAACTGGGAGCGCGAGCTGGTCGAGGAGGGCGTCGATATCATCGCCGCACGCGACCATCCCGACCCCACGAAGCCCGGCGCCCCGTTCGGCCTCAACCGCATGCTTCCCGATGGGAGCCTCGAGCAGATCGCCGTGCCCGTGTGGGATTGGGGCCATTACTACGAGCTCATCGTCCAGGCGATCCGCAAGGATGCCTGGGAGAAGGATGCTGCGGCCCACAAGGATCGTGCCCTCAACTACTGGTGGGGGATGGCATCGAACGTGGTGCGCCTCGACATCGCCGAGAGTCTGCCCAAGCAGCAGCGGCGCCTGGTCGAGCTGCTGTCGAGGGATATCGCAGAGGGCAGGTTCTTCCCCTTCTCGGGCACGCTGACCGACCAGCGCGGCGACGATATCGTATCCGGCATCGACCGCCTTTCGGACGAGCGCATCGCGGGCATGCACCTGCTGAACGAGAACGTGATCGGACGCCTTCCCAAGAGCTGGGAGCTCTCCCCGGGCGGCCGCGACGACGTTGCGGCATCGGGCGTCCTCTCGCAGGCGACGGACGCGGAGGGGTAGAGCCGTGCGTATCCTGGCCATCGCCGATGAGGAAGACTCGCTCCTCTCAGCCCGCCTTGCAAGCGGCAGGCTGGAGAGTCCGAACGTGGTCGTCTCATGCGGCGATCTGCACCCGGGGTACCTCGATTACATCGCTACCACCGCGAATGCCCGGCTCCTGTACGTGCGGGGAAACCACGACACGGACGAGCAGGGATACCTCGACATGGGCGGCACGCCGCTCGACGGGCATATCGTGCAGGTCCATGGCATCAACTTCGCGGGCCTCGATGGCTCGTACGCCTACCGCGAGGGCATCGTGGGCTACACCGAGGGCGAGATGTGGCGCAAGGCGCTCATGCTCGCCGCGAAGGCTGTGGTCCAGGGAGGCATCGACGTGCTGGTGACCCATACGCCGCCGCGTGGATACGGCGACCTCGACGACCGTCCCCACAGGGGCTTCGAGTGCTTCAACTGGCTCCTCAACACGGTTCAGCCCAAGCTCATGCTCCACGGCCATACGCATCTGAGCTACGGCATCATATCCCGGGAGCTCGAGCATCCCAGCGGTACGAGGATCGTCAACGCGGGCGGTTTCTGGACGGGCGAGATCTAAGGCCCGGATTCGGCTCCGAATGCGTTATTCGGCCTCGAGCACGTACTCGAGGTAGTCGAGCGATGCCTCGGTGCGCGGCGAATTGGCGATGATGCCCAGATAGACGGAGTCGCCCTCGGCGAACGCGCCGAAGATGGGGCTGCCCGTGACGTCGATCGCGTTGGGCACCTCGATCGTCTCGGCGACGTACTCGTCCGCCTCGCCCAACTCGACCTCGACCCGGTTATCGCTCAGGACGACGACGTTGCTCACGATGGCACCCGAAACGTCGGAGCGGTCGGCGCTGCTCGCGGCGCAGGCCTCGGAGAGGTCCAGGAGATATCCCCATCCCGAGATCAGGTCGTACGCCTCGCCGTTCATGATCACCACGTCGAGCTTCTCGCCGTCGATGGAGCCGAGCAGCTTGAGCTTGGACGCATAGGCGTACTGGTGGTTCTGGAGGCTGTCGTCGG
>CAMOLV010000179.1 GCA_946619045.1 uncultured Coriobacteriales bacterium
AGAGCTTCTCGTCCTCCATCATGGTGTGCGGGCCGGCGTCGCCCCAGTCGCCCCACGTGTTGTTGGCGATGGCGGTGGCGCCATGGCCCACGTGGTCGTCGGCGGCCACGATGTAGCCGGCCTCCATGAGCGAGACGATCAGGTGGAAGTAGCGGCGCGAATGCTCGCCGAAGCCGTGGACGAGCTGGACGATGCCCTCGGGCTCCTCGACGGCGGGCACATAGATCCAGCCGGTCACCTCATCGCGGCCGTTGGACGATGCGAACTTGATCTCGTGAAGCATGGTCTCTCCTCTCATGGCGCGTACGGGGCGGTTGCCTCTCGCCACGATTATTGCGCGGGCGGCGGACGGAAACGTGCACGCTTAGGCGAGCACGCGCACCCGCGCGGGGAGCGGAGAGATGCTACTTCGCGAGGGCGGCGCCGGCGTCGAAGGCGGCCTTGCGCTCCTTGGGGAAGACCGTCTCGTGGCGCAGCTGCTTGGCCTCGGGGTTGAACATCGTCCACGGCCAGTCGGTCTTGGAGTAGTCCTTGAGCTGCAGCGTATCGCCGCTCACCAGCACCTGCGTGGGGCCGACGAAGCGGTTGAGCGTCTGGCGGTAGCCTTCGAGCAGGTCGGCGTACATGCCTTCGGGCGCGTTGCTCGTCATGATGAGCAGCACGGGCACCTCGCGCTGGTTGCAGCACGGCCGCTCGCGGTTGTAGGTGAGGCTCTGGAAGATGAGGCGCTCGTAGAGCGCGCGGAACGAGGCCGTGAGCTGGCTCAGGTAGTTGGGCGAGCCGATGATGAGGCCGTCGGATTCGCGGATGGCGTCGAGCACCGGCGTGAGGGCGTCCTTGCAGACGCAGCGCCCGGCGTTGCGCTCGCGCTTGCAGCCGAAGCACGAGATGCAGCCGGTGTAGCGCTCGAGCTTGAAGAGGTCGAAGCGCTCGATCTGGGCGCCCGCGGACTCGGCGCCGGCGGCGGCCTCGGAGATGAGGGTCTCGGTGTTCCAGCCCATGCGCGGGCCCGCGTTCACGACGACGATCTTCTTTGCCATGGGTCTCCCCTTTTCTGACAGGGTGACAGGTCTGCTGTCAGGATTCTAATCGACGAGCCCGTACTCGCGGAACAGCGCGATGATGCGCGTGAGCACGAGGCGGTTCGACATGAGCTGCTTGAACGTGGCGGTCTTATCGCGGCCCTGCGCACGCAGGGCGTCGAGCTGCTCCTTCTCGGAGCGCTCCTGCTCCAGGACGTCGGCGAGCATCTTCTCGAATGCTTCGGTACGGTCCATCGGTGCTCCTATTTGCGGATAAAGGCAACATCTTGCGCATTATCCTCCGCCGAGACGTACCGCTCGACGCGCATATGGAGGTCGTAGCGGTCGCGGAGCTCGGCGATGCGCGCCATCCACGGCGAGGCGTGATGCGCGTCGAGGGCGGCCTGGTCGCGCCAGCTGTCGACGAGCATGATCGAGTCGGGGTCGTCGAGCGGCTGGTAGTACTCGTAGCGGAGGTTTCCCTCCTCCGCTCGGATGCCGGCCACGACGCCCGTGGAGGTCATCTCGTCCGCGAACGCGCGGGCGGCGCCGGGAGCGCCGGTGTAGGTGATGTTGACGGTAAGAGCCATTTTTCCGCCTTTCAAAGCAATCCTTTCCCCATCTTAAACGAACACCGCAGTTTTATAACGGCACCCGAAGTATCGGTCCCATAGAACCGCAGGTAGCAGGATTGCGATACTCGGACAATCGCTATATAACTGCGGTGTTCGTTCAGGAGCAGCCCTCAGTAGTCAAGCAGGCGGCCGTAATCGTTCCACTCGCCGTACATCTCGCCGCGCTTGGTATGCTCGACGAGGTTCGCGAGCGCGCGCTCGTAGGCCTCGGGGTCGCGCTTCTTGAAAAACGCGACGTTATAGGCGCGAACCCGCTGGTAGAGGGGCGGAAACGCACGGAACTTCTTCCAGCATCGGGCCCGCTTGAGGGCGGCTTCCACATCGGGGTCCACGCGGAAGCTCCGCGGCCCCATCGCGGGCAGCACGCGACGTCCGGCATCTGTCATGAGGCCGAGCTTCTCGAGCCGACGCACGCGCTCCTTGTTGAGCTCCGTCCATGGGCTGCGCGGCGTGCGGGGGCTGAACCGCTGCATGCGCACGCCGTCCACGTCGCGCTGGATGGAGTCGATCCACCCAAAGCAGAGCGCCTCCTCCACGGCATCGAGATACCAGAAGGAGCCGTCGTCGACCGGATGGCCGCGACGTACAGCCACCCAGCACTCGGGCTCGGTCGCGGCATGCTCGGCGAGCCACGCGCGGAACGCGCCGCGGTCCGAGATATGCAATATGTTGGCAATCGGCTCTCCCATGATGCGATTATGGCACGTCACCCGCACCTGACACATTTGCTCGTAGTGTATTTGTCAACTTTTCTGCGACGAGAGCCTGAGCCGGAAGTGCCGCTACACTGTTGCGCGCACGTTCAAAAGGAAGGGAACGCACGTGGGTTCTTTGCTCGTAGCCGTCATCTATCTGATCTTCGTCAGCCTCGGCCTGCCCGACTCGCTTCTGGGCTCCGGCTGGCCCACCATGCAGGTCACGTTCGGCGTGCCGTCGTCGTATGCGGGCTACGTCTATATGACCACCTGCGCCATGACGATCATCTCTGCGCTCTCATGCCCGCGGCTGCTGCGCCGCCTCCACACCAAATGGATCGTCATCGTCTCCATCGCGCTTACGGTTATCGGACTGCTAGGTTTCTCGATCAGCTCCCGCTACTGGATGCTGTTCCTGTTCGCCATCCCCTACGGCCTGGGCGCTGGCGCAATCGATACGTCCATCAACCACTACGTCGCCACGCACTACCGGTCGTCGGTGATGAACTTCCTGCACTGCTTCTACGGCGTTGGCGCGGTCATCAGCCCCGCCATCATGGCGCAGGCGCTGCGCGTGGCGCACTGGAACCAGGGCTATCGCTGGACCGCGTTGCTGCAGCTGTGCATCCTCGCGGTGGTCGTGCTGTCGCTGCCGCTCTGGAAGATCAACGAGGCCGCGACCGAGGACGACGAGCCCGTCGCGAACGCGGGCATCCGCGAGACGTTCAAGGTTCCGGGCGTGCTGCCCACGCTGATCGGCTTCTTCGCGTACTGCTCCGGCGAGGCGACCTGCTTCCTCTGGACTTCCAGCTACTTTGCAGGAACCCGACCGTGGCTCTCACCCGACATCGTCGCAGCCTTCGGGTCGCTCATCTTCGGCGGCCTCATGTTGGGCAGGATCATCTCCGGATTCGTCTCCAACAGGCTGGGAGACAAGCTGCTCATCCGCGCGGGCATCGTGGTGGAGCTGGCCGGCATCGCGCTGGTGGCACTGCCGCTTGAGGGCTATGTGGTGGCGGCCATAGGGTTCTTGCTGGTAGGAACCGGCATGGGCCCGATCTACCCTGCCATCCAGGACATGGCGCCCGACCACTTCGGCGCGCGGCATGCGGCCGCTGTCA
>CAMOLV010000180.1 GCA_946619045.1 uncultured Coriobacteriales bacterium
CTGCAAAAACTAAAACATGGTATCTTTTCTGTATCGCAACCACGGCGATGGGGGGCATGTGGCTTTTCTGGGCATCGACATCGGCAGCGCCACCACGCGCGCAGCCCTCATCGACGAGGATCTGCACATGCTCGCGCTTGCGAACAGCCCCACGCACATCGACGGCACGTTCCAGACCACCGTCGACGACGTGCACATCGCCGCTCGCAAGGCGCTCGACCAGGCAGGATTCCGCTTCGGCGCGATCGACGCCCTCTGCGTCAGCGTCTCGGGCGTGGTCGACAACGAGACCGGCCGGGCCTTCTCCCCCGTGCTCGACTGGATCGACCCCATGCCGGTGCGCACCATCGTGAACAAGTACATCTCGGTTCCCGTCTTCGTCGCCAACGACGCGGCGGCTGCGGCCGTGGGCGAGGCGCATTACGGCGCCGGCATGCCCTACGACCGCTTCGCCCTCATCCGCCTGGGAACCCTCATCGAGACCGCCATGGTGATGGGCGGCAAGCCCATCGAGAACGACGAGCTTCCCACGCAGGCATGCACCGAGGGCGAGTTCCTCCTCGAGGCGCACGAGCTGATCGAGGAGGATGGCGAGCATGAGCTCGACCTCTCGGGAATCGGGCTCGGGCGCATCAGGTCGTCGCAGGTCATGGAGGAAGCGCGGCGGCAGAACCCCGTCGCCATGCGCGCGGCGAACTGGCTCGCCGAGCGCATGACCGAGAGCCTCGTCGAATCCGCCACCCTGTATGCTCCGCAGGCCGCCATCATCGCCGGAGCCACGCAGCGCGACCAGCTCCATCTGGGCAAGCTCGTCACGCGCAGGCTCGCCGAGACCCGCTCCGCCATCGCGGGCATCCCCGTCGAGAGCGCCTCGCTCGGCAACGACGCCAAGGCGTTCGGGTCGGCCATCATCGCCCTCCAGCGCGCCTAGCGATTCCGCAAATAACGAACGCTTGTTCTTGTCCACCCGTTGACGTATAGTTGGAATCGAACATGTATTCGATTCTACGGAGGCGGCGTGGACACCTACACCAAGCTCGGCATCCTCGCCGATGCGGCCAAATACGACGCGGCATGCACGTCCTCGGGCGTCGACCGCGGGCCCGCGGCGGGCAAGCTCGGCACCGCCTCCGCAGGCGGGCTCTGCCATTCCTTCACGCCCGACGGGCGCTGCATCACGCTCCTGAAGGTGCTCCTCTCCAACGCCTGCTCCTACGACTGCGCCTACTGCGTCAACCGCCGCTCCGCCTCCGTGCAGCGTGCCGCATTCACCGGACGCGAGCTCGCCGAGCTCACGGTCGATTTCTACAAGCGCAACTACATCGAGGGACTGTTCCTCTCCTCCGGAGTGCTCGGAACGCCCGATGCCACCTCGGAGCGCATGATCGAGTGCCTGCAGATACTGCGCAACGAGCTGCGCTTCAACGGCTACGTGCACGCCAAGGTCATCCCGGGAACTGATCCAGAGCTCGTCGATGCGCTCGGGCGCCTGGCCGACCGCCTCTCCGTCAACCTCGAGCTTCCCAGCAGGCATTCGCTCGAGACGCTCTGCCCCGACAAGACCTCCGCCCAGATCGCTCGTCCCATGGCGCAGATCCGCTCGCAGCGCGATGAGGAGGCCGAGGTCCTCTCGGGAGGCCGCAAGATGCTCGCACGCGGTCCCCAGAAGCCCTACGACGGCTCCTCTCCCCTTCCCGTGCGTTCCAACGGCATGGCGCTCACCCTGCGACCCCGCGCCTCCGTGGCGGCCTCGCGACGCGCCTTCGCCCCCGCGGGGCAGTCGACGCAGCTCATCGTGGGCGCCACACCCGAGGACGACAACCACATCCTCCAGCTCTCGCACTCGCTCTACGAGAAGTTCGACCTCAAGCGCGTGTTCTTCTCGGCCTACATGCCCATCATGGACGACGAGCGCCTGCCGGGGGCCGAGACGCCCGTCCCGCTGCGACGCGAGCACCGCCTGTACCAGGCGGACTGGCTCATGCGCTACTACGCCTTCTCTCCCGACGAGCTCGCAACGCCCGAGACGCCCTGGCTCGACCTCGAGGTCGACCCCAAGCTCGCGTGGGCGCTGCGCAACATCGACCGGTTCCCCGTGGAGGTGATGGACGCCCCGCTCGAGCTGCTGCTGCGCGTACCCGGCATCGGCCCCGTGGGTGCACGCCGCATCATCCGCGCACGCCGCACCAAACGTCTCGATTTCGACGACCTCAAAGCGCTCAACATCACGCTCAAACGCGCTCGGCACTTCCTCACCTGCGCGGGCGCGCGCGATCCCAAGAGCCCGCTCGATCCCGAGCTCGTCAGGCGGAGGGTGGTGGAAGATGCCCAGGCCAGCGCCTACAACAGCACCAGGCGCCGCATCGAGGCGGCACAGCCCCGCCTCTTCTGACGCCGCGCTCGCCAAAGCCATCCTGCCCGACGGCCCCGACACGGTCGATAAGGCCACCATGGCGCTCGCACGCGCATGCGCGCGGGGGCGCAGCGCCCTGCTCTCCTGCGAGCCCACGCTCGAGGGCGTGCTCGGCGCCGTCGGCGTGGCATACCTCGCGCGTGTGGACGAGGCGCATGTGAGGCTCGTCAGCTCCGCATGCGCGCAGCCGCGCCTCGATGAGAACGTGGTGGGGCCCTTCGCGGTGGACGACCGCATGCTCGCGCTCGCGGGGCGCGTGTGGCGCGGGCTCTACAAGAAGGTCGCGACCGGGTGCCCCCGCGCCAAGGAGGGGCGCTGCCCCGGCACCTGCGAGGGATCGTGCGTCTCGAAGATCGCCTATGCCTGCGCGGCTGACGATCCGTCCGTGCCCGAGGCGGTGCACCGCTACGCGCGCCTCGCGTTCAGGGCAGGCCCGGCGATCGCCAACATGTCGGTGGATCCCGCCGTGATCAAGCTCGACAGCCTCGCGCGCCTCGTCGTCAACGAATGCGAGCGCACACGCCAGTTCACGCGGTTCTCGCAGCTCGCCGACGGCTCGTATCTGGCGTCCTTCAGGCCCAAGGCCGACACCGTGCCGCTCGTCTCGGGCTATTTCGCCAAGCGCATGATGCCCGAGCGCTTCTGCCTGGTCGACCCGGTGCATTGCGTCGCCGCGCTGCATGAGGCCGATGCCAAGCGATGCCAGGTGGTCCATCTCGACCAGACGCTTGCCGACGAGCTCGCCGCCCGCGACGACTTCTCGTCCGACGAGCAGTACGTCCGCGCCATGTGGAAGCGCCTCTACGACGGGCTCACGCTCGACGGCCGCGGCAAGGACGAGCGCGGCTACGACCTGCGCGCATCGTGGATGCCCAAGCGGTTCTGGGACGGCCTCTTCGAGCTCGACCCGCGGTCGTCCAACCCGGGCTCCCAGGTGCCCAGACGATATCAGGGCGCCCGCAAGGACGCCCTGATAGAAGGCTAGACGTTCTGGGGCCGCAGCTTACTCGCTGCTCATCCAGAGCAGGCGCTCGCCCACGGTGTCGGTGGTGGCCAGCG
>CAMOLV010000181.1 GCA_946619045.1 uncultured Coriobacteriales bacterium
TCCGCATCCAGATCGCGGGCCGCTACATCCGCGAGGGCTGGTTCGAGCCGCTGGCTTGGGACGAGGAGGCCAAGGGCACGCACGTCGTGCACACCGGCGGCCAGTACGACTCCTGGATCGAGATCCCCGTCATTCCGCCGCGCTATCAGGCCGGTGAGTACATCCACCGCTAAGCCGTCAAATACGCGCAGAGCACGATAGTCGCAGGGGCCCGCATCGCGCGGGCCCCTGTTTGTGTAAACGGACAAAGCGCTCCCGCATGCAGCACCAAACGTTCGGCTGTATATACGGTTAATATTTCCGCGGTGTTTCATACCATTATCTTGGGGGAACAAGCCCGCGTATTCGGGCTGCATATATCAGGTTTTACGAGAGGAGACACGCATGAAGGTAATGGCAATCTGCGCTGGTCGTAAGAACGGCAACGGCGAGATCCTCGCCAAGGAGGCCCTGCTCGGAGCCCAGGCCATGGGCGCCGAGGTCGAGATGATCAACCTCTTCGACTTCAACATCCTGCCCTGCACCGGCTGCGAGGCCTGCACCATGCAGATGGGCGAGATCGCGATGGATCCCACCAAGACCTACAAGGGCTGCGTCCTCAAGGAGAAGGACGACGTCGAGGCCCTCGTCGCCGAGCTCCACACCTGCGACGGCGTGATCTTCTCGGTCCCCACCTACGACCTCATGCCCAGCTCCATGTACACCCGTTTCTGCCAGCGCTTCCTGGCCCACGAGCTGTCCTTCCTGCTCGAGATCGGCGTCGTCGACCACAACCCGCACACCGTTGCCGGCCTCATCGCCGTGGGCGGCTCCATGCATGACTGGCAGACGCTGGCCCTCGAGAGCCTCCAGGCCTCCATGTTCACCATGTCCCTCACCGTCGTCGACCGCATGATGGCCCAGCGCGTCGGCCGTCCCGCCAACATCCTGCTGCACCCCGACCAGCTCGAGCGTGCGCACAAGATGGGCGAGAACATCGTCAAGGCCATCCAGACCCCCGTCGAGGAGCGCGGCTGGCTCGGCGACCCCAACGACGGCGTCTGCCCCGTCTGCCACTCCAGCCTCGTCTATCCCGGCGATCCCCACTGGGACGGCGTCGAGTTCCCGTATGAGTGCGCGGTCTGCGGCTGCGGCGGCGAGCTCGGCACCAACCCCGAGACCGGCCGTCCCATGCTCATCGTCGACCCCGAGAACGGCAGGATCCGCGACCGCAACAACGACAAGGCCCGCGCCGAGCACCTCAACGAGATCATCCAGACCCGCATCGGCTTCTTCCAGAAGCAGGGCGAGATCCAGGACGACCTCAAGAAGTACCGCGAGCTGAAGTTCCCGACCTTCAAGATCGAGCGCTAAGCGCGCATCGCATAAGGCGACTCGGAAGGGCGCTCCGCAGTGCGGGGCGCCCTTCTCCTATTCCGGTTGCGGATGCAAGGCGACTGCTCTGCCATAGCGTGGGTGCCCGCTTCGCGAAGTGGGTATCTCCTTCGCGAAGCGGGTAGGCTTCAAGGCCTCCACAGCTATCCGCTTCGCAAAGTGGGTATCCACTTCGCGAAGCAGGCAAAGGCCTGGTGTGCGCTCAGCGCCACATGTAGCGGCGTCGATAAAAGGGCGAGATCCGCCTACTTGCCGTCGATGAGGTCCGCGCGCGTGAGGTTGAGCCTGGTCTGGAAAAGCCCGAGGTAGAGGAGGATGCGGAAGCCCGCTTGGAGCTGGAAGATCTGCTCGCCGCTCGAGAGGTCCATGCCCGTGACCTCGCGGATGCGGCCCAGGCGGTAGAGCATCGTGTTCTTGTGCAGGCTCAGCAGCGCCGATGCGCGCGAGGTCGAGCCGGCCACCTGCAGGTAGCAGAAGAGCGTCTCCATGAGCTCGCCGCCATGCGACTCGTCGTACTCCATCAGCTCGAGCAGCGCCGGATGGCAGAGCTCGAGCAGGTTGGTGCGACGTCCCGCTATGCTGAGCATATGCGTGAAGGAGTAGTCTGCGTATCGGAAGAACTTGCCATCGTCGAGGGCATTCGCGTTCATCTCGCCGTAGCGGATTGCGGCGCGGGCCTGCTGGTAGGCGAGGCGCGTCTCGGCAAGCTCGCGGTATGCGTTGGAGATGCCCACCGAGAGGCTGTTCAGCGCCGCGACATCGCGGAGCTTCTGCTCGGTGCGCGGCGAGATGCCCTCTTCGACATCGCGCGAGAGCACCGCCACGAGCTGCTTGTGGTGCGTGGTGTAGAGCGAATGGTGGAACACCGGTTTGAGCTGGGCGGCGATGCGCTCCGTCTGCACCTGCGTGAGGCCTTCTCCCGGAGCATGCAGGCATACCACGAACAGCAGCGGCTTGGGGTGGAAGTTGAGGGCCTTGAGCCTGCGCGACAGGACCGCCGTGCTCGGGTTCGCATCGTTCAGGAGGTTCTCGAGGAAGAACGACCCCAGCTCCCCGCTCGTGGGTCCCCACACCTCGCCCTTCTGGAGCTCCTGTCCCACGAAGTTGGACAAGCGCACGAAAACCTCGCGGTCGAGCTCGTTGAACGGCCTGTTGTACTCGACCATCATGACGTGCGCCATGCAGATGCCGCGCACCATGACGGCGAGCGTCATGGTGTTGCGGCCGAGGATATCGTTGAAATGGACGTAGGGTCCCTTGCTCCGCGCGATCTCGGCGTCGATGCGGCTGTCGCGGATGTAGGCGACGGCATCGTCGAGCACCGTCTCGTTGGCGATCTCCGCGCGCATGGCGTTGGCGGAGGGGCTGTCGTCCTCGGGATCGATGCCCAGATGGTAGGCGATGTAGCGGTAGGAGGGATCGACCACGACGATGGGGTTGCCGAGCGAGCTCGCGGCCTCCTCGACAAGATATTGCAGGCCGTGGTTGGAGAAATGCGCTGCGAGCAGCCGGCGTATGACCGACGTGAGCTCCTGATCTTCGAGGAAAGCCGACTGGATCTCGTTGTAGCAGGCATAGAGGTTCGCGTCGGGGGAGAGCCAGATCAGATTGACGTTGGGCTCGCCCTCCAGATCCGTCTTGCCGTCGGCATCGGCGATGATGCAGTTGAACATACGATGCTCGTCGACCGCTTTGGGGAGCAACGTGGAGTCGGCGAAGTAGAGCATGTCGCTGCGGAGGTTGCGCGCATCCCATCCGGTGAGGAACGAAACGCTGAATACTTCGCTGTCGATATCTGCGAGCGCGGTGCGCGAAACCGAGCCCTCCGGGAGTCGCGCGAGCAGCTCATCGATCTTCATAGGCACCTCCGTCCTATGGTTGTGAAATCACACAAAAGGATACGCCTTTTTCAATCAAAACGTCATGTGCCGGACCCTCGCTTCGCGCGGCTCCGCGGGCGATGATAGGCACAGTTGGATTTATGTCTTCTGTCGAAAGGAGCAGATGAGCATGAAGGTCGGCAAGTATGCACGCAGCGT
>CAMOLV010000182.1 GCA_946619045.1 uncultured Coriobacteriales bacterium
AGAGGTCGTCGTAGACCACGAGCACGTGCTTGCCCTGCTCCATCCACTCCTCGCCTATGGCGCAGCCGGCGTACGGGGCGATGTAGAGCATGGGGGCGGACTCGGATGCCGTAGCCACCACGACGGTGGTGTAGTCCATGGCGCCGGCCTGCCTGAGCTTCTCGACGAGCTGTGCCACGGTGGAGGCCTTCTGGCCGATGGCCACGTAGATGCACAGGACGTCCTTGTCCTTCTGGTTGATGATGGTGTCGATGGCGATGGCCGTCTTGCCCGTCTGGCGGTCGCCGATGATGAGCTCGCGCTGGCCCTTGCCGATGGGGATCATCGAGTCGATGACCTTGAGGCCGGTCATGAGCGGCTGATGCACGCTCTTGCGGGTCATGACGCCCGGCGCGACGCGCTCGATGGGGCGGTAGGTGTCGCTGTCGATGGGGCCCTTGCCGTCGATGGGCTCGCCCAGCGCGTTGACCACGCGGCCGAGCATGGCGTCGCCCACCTTGACCTCGGCGATCTCGCGGGTGCGCTTGACGGTTTGGCCTTCCTTGATGTTGGTATCCTCGCCGAGGATGACGATGCCGACCGACTCCTCCTCGAGGTTCAAGATCATGCCCATGGTGCCGTCCTCGAACTCCACGAGCTCGGAGGACATGGCCTTGTCGAGACCCTGGGCGAGCGCGATGCCGTCGCCTACGGTGATGACGCGGCCCACATCGTCGGCCTCGATCCTATCCTCGTAGTGCTTGATGCGCTCCTTGATCAGGGCACTGATCTCCTGTGGTTTAAGATCCACTCCCTCACCAGCTTTCCTTGAGCATCTCGTCCTTGAGGGTCCTGATCTTGGCCTTCAGGGACGAGTCGTAAACACGATCGTTGATGAAGATACGCGTACCCGCCAGCAGGCTCTCGTCGATCCTGTTGGCGATCTCGACGTCCTTCCCAAGCTTGCCGCGCACGGCCTCCGCGATCTTGTCGGCCTCCGCCTGCGTGAGCGGGCGGGCCGAGTAGACCATGACCTCCTGGATGTCGAGGTCCTCGTTGCAGTACGAGATGAACCCGTCGAGGATCTCGGGGAGCCAGCGGCCGCGGCCCTCGTCGATCAGGAGGTAGATGAGATGGACGAGATCGCGGTCCGCACCGACGAGCGTCTCGGCGAAGAGCGCCTTCTTCTCGTCCTTGGTGACGGCGCGGTTGTCCAGCAAGCGCACGAGGTCGCGGTCGCATGCCGCCTTGAGGATGGTCGCCTCGCCCTTGAGCTCGGTGACCTTATCCTCTTCCTTCGCCAGGGAGAAGAACGCCTGCGCGTATCGCTCAGCGATCTGATTCATCCTGGATCTCCCTCACGAAGGATTCGAGCGCGCGCTGATCCTGCTCTTTGAGCTCCTCCTCGCCCATCAGCTTGGTGCTGGCGGCAAGGGCCACGTCGACGATCTCGCGCTGGATGTCGCGGCGCATCTCGGCCTTCTGCTTCTCGATGGTGGCGGCTGCCTTGTCGAGCGTGGCCTGGGCCTGGCGGTTGGCATCCTCGAGGATGCGCTCCTTCTCGCTGGCCGCCTCGTCCTTGGCCGTCTCCATCATGGTCTTCACGCGCGACTGCATGTCCTTGAGCTCGGATGCGGCGGCCGCCTTGTCCTGCGCGGCCTCGGCCTTGAGGCTCTCGGCATCGTCGAGGCGGCTCTGCATGAGCTCCTGGCGCTTGGCGAGCATCTCGCGGCCGGGCTGCCAGAGGAACTTCACGGCGAAGAACAGCAGCACGCCGGTGGCGCAGAGCTGCGTGATGATCGTCAGCACATTGGGAAAGAGTTGCTCTGCAACTTCGATATCCACGCTGCGCTCCCGCTTATGCGAAGACGAAGATGAGGATGATGGCGATGAGCAGGCCGTAGATGGCGCAGGTCTCGGAGATTGCGTCGCCGAGGATCATCATGGTGCGGATCTTGTCGAACGCTTCCGGGTTCTTGCCCACGGACTCGACAGCCTGCGTGCCGATCTTGCCCTCGCCGAAACCGGTCGCGAAGCCGGTGAAGACGGCGATGGCTGCGGCGATTGCAACAAGGCCCCTAGCGATATCCATACGTGTTTCCTTTCCTAGTCGTCGCCCAACTCGTTGGACACCAATGCCATGGTTAGAGAGATGAATATGTACATCTGGATGAATCCAGCAAATACATCGAAGTATGCGTGGAACACGGGCGCCACCACGACGCCGACGATGTTGAAGTCGACGCCCGTCCACCCGAGGATGAGGTTCGAGAGGATGCCGCATCCCGTGTAGATAAGCGACATGAGGATGGAGCCCGAGAGGATGTTGCCGAAGAGACGCATCGACAGCGAGATGAGCGAGGAGAACTTGCCGATGACGTTGCCCAGGAACAGGATGGGGATGGGCTCGAACAGGCCCTTGAAGTAGCCGCCCACGCCGTTGGTCTTGAACGCGGCATGCTGGATCATGCACCAGGTGATGAAGGCCAGCGAGAGCGTGACCGAGAGGTTCATGGTGGGCGTGTTGAAGCCGAAGAGGCCCGAGAGGTTGGCGCAGAGCAGGTAGGCCACGAGCGAGCCGATGTAGGGGCCCATCTTCTCGACGTAGGAGGGGCGCACGGTCGAGGCGACCATGCCGTCGACCCACTCGATGAAGGCGAGCGCGGCGCACACGATGCCCGTGGGCTTGGCATAGGGGTCTGCCTTCTTGATCTTGGAGCCCGCGTAGACGCAGATGGCGCAGAGAAACGCAGTGATGATGATGATCGCGGGGACCTCTTTTTGAACGACGAGCGTCATGATGCGGCCGCTTCCTTCCTGCCGTAGACGACGAACGTCACGATGTGGTTGATGAAGAGCGGCGCGAATGCCGCGAGGATGCTGAAATGCTCGGGGAACTTGGCCGCGATGAGCAAGGGGAGCGCCAGCGCCGCCATGCGCACGAAGAAGGCGAAGGGGTTGGCGGAGGTGCCGGCGCGGGCAGCCTCGAGCTGCGCCGTTACCGTGCGGGTGAGCACCAGCAGGTAGACATAGTAGAGCGCCGCGCCGAGGATGAGGCCGAGCGTGACCGTATGGTCGAGCGGCATGGCAATCACCGCCATCGCAGCCACGATGACAAGAGATATGCGATATACCGTGCGATGCTCTTCGATCACGTGCGACCTTTCGGACAGGGTTCAACAGGTAGATATATTACGATACCCGCGTGGATATTTTGTTGTGCGCAGGCACAGAAACACTGGCGAAATCCTGTCGTAATTCTCGAAGGCGCGCATAAACGAAGAAAAAAGACGGCCCCGAAAAGGGGGCCGTCCTATGACGGATCTATGCAGCTGCGCTTACTCTTCGCACTTGCTGAAGATCAGGTCGGGCTTGGCGATGACGTCGCCCGGGCGGCAGGTGAACAGGATGTCCTCCTTGC
>CAMOLV010000183.1 GCA_946619045.1 uncultured Coriobacteriales bacterium
CGACTACCAGGAGAAGTACGGCGACCTCTACAACCTCGAGGCCACGCCCGCCGAGTCCACCACGTACCGTTTCGCCAAGCATGACAAGGAGCTCTACCCCGACATCATCACGGCCAACATGAACGGCACGCCCTACTACACCAACTCCAGCCACCTGCCCGTCGGCTACACCGAGGACGTCTTCTCCGCCCTCGACATCCAGGACGACCTGCAGACGCTCTACACCTCCGGCACCGTCTTCCACGCCTTCCTGGGCGAGAAGCTCCCCGACTGGCGCGCCGCCGCCAACCTGGTGCGCAAGATCGCCGAGAACTACAAGCTCCCCTACTACACCCTGAGCCCCACGTACTCGGTGTGCTCCGACCACGGCTACATCACCGGCGAGGCCTTCACCTGCCCGATCTGCGGCAAGAAGACCGAGGTCTACAGCCGCATCACCGGCTACTACCGCCCGGTCCAGAACTGGAACGACGGCAAGGCGCAGGAGTACAAGGACCGCAAGGTCTACAACATCGGCCACTCCGTGCTCACCCACAAGGGCCCCAACCCCGCGCCGGTCGATGAGCCTCAGCGCCCCGTCTTCGCCGCCGACCCCGTCGACGCCGTGAAGGCCGAGGAGGCTCCCGCGGTCGAGGCCGCTCCCGCCGCCGCTGCCGGCAACGCCATCCTCTTCAAGACGCCCACCTGCCCCAACTGCAAGGCTGCAGGCGCCCTGCTCGACAAGGCCGGCGTAACCTACACCGCGCTCAACGCCAACGAGGAGCGCGACCTTGTCGCCAAGTACGGCGTCAAGCAGGCGCCCACGCTGGTGCTCGTCAACGAGGACGGCTCGTTCGAGAAGTACCGCGGCGTGTCCGACATCAAGGGCTGGCTCACCAGCAAGTAGGGATAGCACCATGCACGACGTCATCGTGGTCGGCGGAGGCCCCGCCGGCATGACCGCAGCCCTCTACGCGCTGCGCAATGGAAAGACCGCGCTCGTCATCGAGAAGGCCGGCTTCGGCGGGCAGATCACGCACTCGCCCAAGGTCGAGAACTACCCCGGCACCCTCTCGGCCAGCGGCAACGAGATCGCCGACGGCATGTTCGACCAGATCATGGCCCAGGGTGCCGATATCGAGGTCGAGACCGTGACCGGCATCGTCGACGATGGCGCCGTCAAGCGCGTGCTCACCGAGGAGGGCACCGAGCATGAGGGCCGCGCCGTGGTCATCGCCACGGGCGTCAAGCACCGCATGCTGGGCCTTCCCGGCGAGGACGAGCTCGTGGGCGAGGGCATCTCGTTCTGCGCGGTCTGCGACGGCGACTTCTACGCCGGGCAGAAGGTCTGCGTGGCGGGCGGCGGCAACTCCGCCCTCCAGGAGGCCATCCTGCTCTCCGAGAAGTGCAGCGAGGTCGTGATTCTGCAGGACCTCCCGCAGCTCACCGGCGAGGCCAAGCTCCAGGAGGTGCTGCTCGCGCGGCCCAACGTACGCGCCATCTGCAGCACGCGCCTCACGGGGCTCTATACCGAGAACGGCGAGCTCGCGGGCGTGGACTACGAGGACCGCGAGACGGGAGAGGCGCATCGCGAGAGCTGCAACGGGCTTTTCGTGGCGATCGGCCTCATCCCCGAGAACGGGCCCTTCGCGGATCTCGCAGACCTCAACGACTGGGGCTACTTCGACTCCGACGAGCAGTGCTGCACGCGCACGCCGGGCATCTACGTGGCGGGCGACTGCCGCTCCAAGGGCGTGCGCCAGCTCACCACGGCCGTGGCAGACGGCGCCACCGCAGCCCTCGCGGCCTGCCGCTACATCAACGGGCTGTAGGCAGCCGCGCAACCATACCCTTTGCAGAGATTATTCGCGTGAACAAAGGGACGGGGGATTTGTTCATCGAACCCCAGATGAACAAATCCCCCGTCCCTTTGTTCACGCCTCAGCCCAAGACCGCCGTGTGCAGCGCCGTGTAGACGGGATGCGGTCCCGAGAGGTCGCTCTTGAACAGCGCGACCGTGTCGATCTCGCCGCGCGCCATCAGCGGCATGGGCAGCGCGCCGGACGTCAGGTCCGCCGAGCGCATGAGCGTCATATGAGCGAGAAAGCCCTTGTCGTCGAAGGAGAGACCCGCATCCCGCAGGCGGGCCCGCAGGGCACCTGCCAGCTCCTCGAGCGCGCCGTCGCTCTCGACCGCCTGCCAGAGCGTCGCGCTCTTGCGCCGCCCGAACGACCCGAGTGCGCCGAGCCGGGCATGGATCGGCCCCATGTCCACGCACGCGTCGTCGATCAGCTCGGCGATCTCCCCCACCCGCGCCGCGTCCGTCTCGCCGAGGAAGGCGAGCGTCACATGGAAGCGGTCGGGCGCCACATAGCGCCCGCGCACCTGCTCGCGCAGGAGCGCAGACGTCTCGGAGAGAGCCTCGAACAACGCCTCGGGCAGCTCGGCGGCGATGAAGAGCCTCATGGCCGGACCCGCTACGAGAGCGCGGCCACCGCGGCGCGGAGCTCATCCACGCGGTCGGTGCGCTCCCAGGTGAAGTCGGGGTCGTTGCGGCCGAAGTGGCCGTACGCCGCGGTCTTCTCGAAGATGGGACGCCTCAGGTCGAGATCGCGGATGATGGCGCCGGGGCGCAGGTCGAAGACCGAGCACACGGCATCCTCGATCACGGCATCGTCGACGGAGCCTGTGCCGAACGTATCGACCATGACCGAGAGCGGATGCGCCACGCCGATGGCATAGGCGATCTCCACCTCGCAGCGATGCGCGAGGCCCGCCGCCACGACGTTCTTGGCGACCCAGCGCGCGGCATAGGCGCCCGAGCGGTCCACCTTGGTGCAGTCCTTGCCCGAGAAGGCCCCGCCGCCATGGCGGCCCATGCCACCGTAGGTGTCGACGATGATCTTGCGGCCGGTGAGGCCCGTATCGCCCATCGGCCCGCCCACCACGAAGCGGCCCGTGGGGTTGACGTAGATGTCGGCATCGCGCCATGGGATGCCGGCGCCGTCGAGCACGGGCGCGATCACGTGCTCGAGCATGTCCGCCCTGATGACGCCCATGTCGTCGATGGCCTCATCGTGCTGCGTGGAGACGACGAGGGCCGTGACCTCCGCGGGCTTGCCGTCCTCGTAGCGCACCGTCACCTGGGTCTTCCCGTCGGGACGCAGGTATGCGAGCGTGCCGTCCTTGCGGACCGCGGTGAGGCGCTCGGCAAGACGCTGCGCGAGGAAGATGGGCATGGGCATGAGCGCATCCGTCTCGTCGCTCGCATAGCCGAACATCATGCCCTGGTCGCCCGCGCCGATGCGCGCGACCGCATCCTCGTCGGGGCGGGCGAACGTGCCGTCCACTCCCTGCGCGATGTCGGGGCTCTGCTCGTGGATCATGTTGATGACGCCGCAGGTA
>CAMOLV010000184.1 GCA_946619045.1 uncultured Coriobacteriales bacterium
GCTACATCAACGAGCCGCGCCTCTACGCCAAGCGCGCCATCAACAACGTCAAGGCGATGCTCGAGGATTAATCCTGCAGCGGGGGAGCATCCCCTTTTGCGGGATCCGAAAGAAGGTGAGCCCTATGTTCATCGACATCCATGTGCTGCCCGCGTTCTACGAGCCCATCAACGGCGACGAGCGCAAGGAGGAGCTGCGCCACGAGGCGCTCGACATCCACCTCAACGGCATCGCCAAGCTCGAGCACATCGAGAACCAGATGCGCTGCGCCGGCCTCGACAAGATGGCCCTGCTCGCGCAGGATTACACGTCCGAGCTGGGCGAGCCCGTGGTCTCCAACGACGAGATCCGCACGCTCGTGGACTGCAGGCCCGACCGGTTCATCGGCATCGCGAGCGTCGACCCCAACTGCGAAGGCGCCGCCGACGAGCTCGAGCGCGCCTTCGCCGACCTCAAGCTCAAGGGCCTCCATCTGCATCTCGGCCGCTCGCACATGTATCCGCTCGACGAGCGCCTGACGCGCCTCTACGACATCTGCGAGGCCTACGACAAGCCCATCATCTTCAACGCGGGCATGTCGTGGGAGCCCAACTCGCTGGCCAAGTACGGACGCCCCATCGAGTACGAGGAGCTGGCGGCGACGCGCCCGAACATGCGCATCTGCCTCTCGCGCTTCGGATGGCCGTGGGCCGAGGAGTGCGCGATGCTCATGGTGAAGTACCCCAACGTCTACACCGACACGGGCATCCTCTACTTCGACAACGCGCGCGAGTTCTTCGACCGCCTCTTCAAGCACGAGGTGGCGCTCACGTGGATCGACCGCAGCCTGCGCCATCAGGTGATGTTCGGCAGCAACAACCCGCGCTTCGAGCAGATCCGCATGGCGCATGCCCTCGACGGCCTGGGCCTGCGCGAGAGCACGGTGGAGCTCATCAAGGGCGGCAACGCCATCGAGTTCCTCGGCGGATTGGATTAGGGGGCGCGCCATGATCAAGACAACCTCGCACACCATCCTCACGAGCGAGTACAACCAGTACTTCATCATCACCGACGAGGTCGAGAAGGCCGTCGCCCAGAGCGGCGTGACCGAGGGGATCGTCACGGTCATCACGCGCCACACCACGACGGGCGTCACCACAAACGAGGCGCTCGAATGCCTCGAGAGCGACATCAAGGAGTTCCTCGCGCGGCTCGCGCCCGAGGACCATCCCTATGCGCATGCGCGCATGCTCAGGGACTACGGCTCCACCGCCGGCAACCCCACCGGCCACCTCAAGAGCCTCATCATGGGCAGCCATGTGCACTTCCTCATCCATGACGGGAAGGTCGACCGCGGCGGCGCGCAGGACGTCTACTTCTGCGAGTTCGACGGCCCGTCGTCGCGCACCTACATGATCCAGGTGATGGGGGAGTAGCGAAGAGCGAAATCGATGCCGCCGCACATGACCTGCGTCGGCATCGATGACGATTGCACGTATTTATCGGCAGGCATCGGAAGCATGTGTCCGAGTTGATAGAATTGGTATAGATCTATGACACAGTTATCATCCACTCGAGGACATGATGCCATGAAGAGGAAGCATGAGATGAGCTCGCGCGACTACGCGACCGAGCTCATCGAGAGCTACATCCAGGATGCCGGCCTCAAGCCGGACGACCGCCTCCCCTCCGAGCGCGATATGTGCGCCATGTGGGACCTCAACCGCACGACCCTGCGCAACGCCATCCAGCGCCTGATCGACACGGGCCTGCTCTACAGCCGCACGGGGTCCGGCACCTTCGTCGCGAAGCCCAAGTTCGTGCGCGACCTCAAGGACGTCTACGGCTTCTCCGAGGCGGTGCGCCTCGCCGGCCGCGTGCCCGGCTCGCGCATGATCAGCGCCGAGCTCCGCGAGGCCGACAAATACATCTCGCGCCACCTCCACGTGCCGCTGGGGACCAAGGTGTTCGGCCTGCGCCGCGTCCGCCTCATCGACGGCATCCCCGCGGGAGTCGAGACGGCATACGTCAACGTGAAGCTCTGCCCCGGCATCGAGAACCACGACTACGAGCACGAGTCGCTCTTCGACGTCCTCCACCTCGATTACGGCATCAAGATCATCAGCGGCGACGAGAAGCTCTCGGTCACGACGCTCGACAGCGTCGAGGCCGAGCTGCTGGGCAAGGAGGAGGGCCATCCCGCGATCTACAAGTCGGGCTATACCGTCGATGCCGACGGCGAGCCCGTCGACTGCTACCGGACCGTGGCGCTCTCCGAGTACGTTCGCTACGCGACCGAGATGACGGCGAGGTGAGGACAGTGGCCGAAGTCGATTACAAATCGCCCATCTACCTCCAGCTGCGCGAGGTGGTGCGCAACAAGATCGAGGAGGGCGAGTACGCCCCCGGCACCGCGATCCCCTCCGAGAACGAGCTCTCCGAGCTCTACGGTGTGAACCGCCTCACCGTGCGCAACGCGCTCGACGCCCTCGTGAGCGAGGGCCTGCTCGTGCGCATCCAGGGCAAGGGCGCCTTCGTGGTGGGCGACCGCATCGAGCGCGACCTCGACTCGCTCTCGGGATTCCGCCAGACCATGAACGACCGCAACGCCTCGCCCGAGGCGAAGATCCTCGCGAAGACGCGCCGCAAGGCGGGCAGGAAGTACGCGCGCATCTTCGGCATCGGGGAGGACGACGACATCTTCTACATCAGGCGCCTCAACTCCGCCAACGGGGAGCCCGTCTCCGTGGAGCACACCTACATCCCCGCATCGAAGGTCCCCAAGCTCGACGGCATCGACCTCGGCGTGTTCAGCCTCTACGAGGTCTACGGCTTCTACGGCCTGAACCCGGTCCGCGCGTACGAGACGCTCGACCTCGTCTCGCTCGAAGCGCGCGACGCCCGCATGCTCGATGTCGAGCCCGGGCAGGTCGTGATGCTGCTCACCTGCTATACCTACGACGAGAACGACGATGTGATCGAATACACCTGCGGATACAACCGCGTCGACAAGTGCAGTTTCACGGTCCATAACAGGGCATAGGACAGGCCGACGCCCGGGGCCGTTCGGAAGGAGAGTGCAAGCATGCCAGCGTACTTCATGGGTATCGACACCGGAACCTCCGAGACCAAGGGCGTCCTCATCGATGCCGATGCCAACATCGTGGCGCAGAGCTTCGCGACTCACGAGGCCATGAACCCGTTCCCCAACGCCTTCGAATACGATGCCGAGAAGGACTGGTGGGGAGATTTCTGCACCGTCTCGAAGGACCTCATCGCCAAGAGCGGCGTCGACCCGCACGATATCAAGGCCGTGACCACGAGCGCGCTGGGACTCTGCTGCGTGGCCGTGGACGAGAACTGCGTGCCCACGCGCTACGCCATCTCCTACGGCATCGACGGCC
>CAMOLV010000185.1 GCA_946619045.1 uncultured Coriobacteriales bacterium
GGGCGGGGTTGTCCTTGGAGACGACGATGCCGTACTGCTCGCCCGTGGGGATCTCGAGGCAGACCTCGCAGTCGGTGAAGGACACGGTGCACTGGTAGCCGATGACGGGCAGGTCGGCGCAGAACGCCTGGTACTGGCCCGTGGAGACGCCGGTCATGCACACGGTGACGGATGCGAGCGGCACGATGTTGGCGTTGGGCATGTTCTCGCGCGCCCACGCCTCGCCGGTGGTGCCGGCCTGAACGGCGACGCTCATGTCGGGGGCGTTGAGGGCGTTGACGATGGCCTCCTCGCCGCCGGAGATGCCGAGGCCCTTCTTGACCGCGACGCCGAGGTTGGAGTCGAGGTAGGGGTCGGTGAAGTCGATCTCGGCCTTGCGCTCGTCGGTGATGGAGAACGCGGAGTTGCCGATATCGGCCTTGCCGCCCTGCTTGATCATGGGGATGATCGAGTCGAAGTCCTGCGGGGGCAGGTACTCGCAGACGAGGCCCAGACGGGATGCGATCTCCTGGGAGAGCTCGACGTCGAAGCCCTGGGGCTCGCCGTTCTCGAAGGAGTCCAGCGGCGGGAAGTCCAGGTCGGAGGCGACGGTGAGGGTGCCCTCCTTGACGAGGATCCAATCCCCGTTGGTCTCGACGTTGCCGGCATCGGCGTCGGCGGGCTGGTTGCCGGAGTTCGAGCAGCCGGCGAGCGCGAGGCTGCCGAACAGTGCACTTGCCTTGAGGAACGAGCGGCGGTCCATGGTATTCATGATGATCCTCTCGATTGAAGACTGATCTGGTCCGTTAATTGGACAACTGCAGTGTGGCACGTCGCGCGATGCACTGCATTCCCTATCAATTCTTTTTAACAGAAACGACATAGTTTTGCTGTTTTTATAAATATTATTTGCATATATGTAGTCGTTTATTGCATCAATTAATTGCTTGATGCAGATAAACGGCCCCGCGTATGCAGGGCCGTTCTCACGCACGTATGTGAACGAAGGTTAGACGCCGAGCCACTTGGACTTGAGCGAAGCCATCGTGCCGTCCTCGATGATGCCGGCGAGGGCGTTGTTGATGGCGTCGGTAAGACCGGGGTTGTCCTTGGAGACCACGATGCCGTACTGCTCGCCCGTGGGGATCTCGAGGCAGATCGAGCAATCGGTAAAGTACTTGGTGCACTGGGCGGCGACGACCGGGAGGTCGGCGCAGAATGCCTGGTACTGGCCGCCGGAGACGCCTGCCATGCAGTCGTTGACCGCCTCGACGGGCTCGATGGTCGCGTTGGGGATGTTCTCGCGCACCCATGCCTCGCCGGTGGTGCCCGGACGCACGGCGATCACCATGTCGGGGGCGTCGAGCTCCTTGACGATGGCATCCTGGCCGCCCACGATGCCCAGGGACGTCTTGACGGCGATGGCGAGCCCGGACTCGAGGTAGGGATCGCTGAAGTCGACCTCCTGCTTGCGCTCGTCGGTGATGGTGAAGGCGGAGTTGCCGATGTCGGCGACGCCGCCCTTCGCGATCGTGGGGATGATCGTGTCGAAAACCTGCGGCTCCAGATACTCGCACGTGAGGCCGAGGCGCTTGGCGATCTCGTTGGAGAGGTCGACGTCGAGACCCTGGGGCTTGCCGTTCTCGACGAAGTCGAGCGGCTCGAAGTCGAGGTCGGAGGCGACGATGAGCGTGCCCTCCTTGACGAGGGTGTACTCGAAGGTGGGCTCTTCTTCGGGCGCATCGCCACCGCTGTTGGCATTACCGCAGCCGGTGAGGGCAAAGCCCCCGAGCACCGCCGCGCTTGTGAGGAAATCGCGTCTGCTGAGGTTCATCATTTCAAATCCTTTCTCGAGGAAATGGAACCTTCGACTGCCAGATGGCGAGCCGGTAAGTAAATGAACAACCATCTTGGCAACAGCATATCCAAATCCACAATGCATCTATGCATTTGCACGGTAAACGGTACTGTCAAATGTAAAAAATTCGCCGAAATGCATGCGGCGCCCGCCCATCGGCGCCTAGAGGAAAGAAAACGGCCCCGCATTTGCAGGGCCGTCGTGGCTTATCGAGCTATTTGGTGCTTTACAGGTTGTAGTAACGGCTGCGCTCCCAGTCGGTGACGGAGGTGCAGAAGTCCTCCCACTCGCGGGTCTTGGCGTCCACCATGAAGTTGAAGATGTGGTCGCCCAGGGTCTCGCGCATGAGCTCCGACGCAGCGAAGCGGTCGACGGCCTCGCCCAGCGTGCGCGGCAGGCGGACGATGCCGCGGTCGGCGAGCTCGGACGCGGAGAGCAGGCGGGTCTCGGCGGCTGCCTCGGGAGGCATCTCGATGCCGTCCTCGATGCCCTTGAGGCCGGCGGCGAGCACCACGGCGAGCGCGAGGTACGGGTTGGCGGTGGGGTCGGGGTTGCGCAGCTCGACGCGCGTGGCGATGTGCTTGCCCGGCTTGTGCGTGGGGATGCGCACGAGCGCGGAGCGGTCCCTGCGGCCCCAGGTGGCATAGCAGGGCACGACGCCGCTCGAGTTGAAGCGCTTGTAGGAGTTGACCGTGGGGTTGGTGATCAGCATGAACTCGGGCGCGTACTTGAGCAGGCCGCCCACGAAGTGCTGCGCGAGCTCCGAGAGGTGCGCGTCGTTGCTCTCCTTGGGAGCCCAGAAGAGGTTCTCGCCGTCATGGTCGAACATCGAGAGGTACAGGAACATGGCCGAGCCCGGGTACTCGGGCACGGGCTTGGGCATGAACGACGCGAAGAAGCCGCGCTTGGCAGCCTGCTCGCGGATGATCAGGCGCGTGGCCATGATGTTGTCGGCGCAGCTCACGGCCTCGTTGTAGCGGAGCTCGATGGCGTTCTGCGAGCCGGCGTTGGCGTGGTGGGAGTACTGCACGGGGATGCCGATCTTCTCGCACTCGCGCGAGATGGCGCGGCGCAGGTCGAGCGAGGAGTCGGTGGGCGAGAAATCGAAGTAGCCGCAGTGGTCGAGCGGCACGGGGTCGAGGTCGTTGTCGAAGTAGAAGTACTCGATCTTGGGACCCACGTTGAAGACGTAGCCCATGTCGTCGGCCTTGGTGAACTCGCGCATGAGCACGCCGCGCGGATCGCCGTCGAAGGGCTCGCGGGACGGTGTGCGGATGTCGCAGAACACGCGCGCGACGGCGCTGTGCTCGCCCTCCTTGCGGGGCATGAGCTGGAACGTGTTGGCATCGGGGAACGCCAGCATGTCCGACTCCTCGAGACGTGCGAAGCCGTCGACGGCCGAACCGTCGAAGCCGACTCCCTCCTCGAAGGCCTCCTCGAGCTCCTCGGGAGAGATGGAGAACGATTTGAGGTTGCCCAGGACGTCGGTGAACCACAGGCGCACGAAACGGATGTCGCGCTCCTCGACCGTCTTGAGGACGAA
>CAMOLV010000186.1 GCA_946619045.1 uncultured Coriobacteriales bacterium
GGTTCTGCATTCCCGCCCACGGCCACACCAACCCCACCATCGAGGTCGTGCGCGAGCTGGTGCGGCGTGGCCACGAGGTGCGCTACTACTCGTTCGATGAGTTCCGTGGGAAGATCGAGGGTGCAGGCGCGCAGTTCGTCGCCTGCGATGGATTCCTGCCGCCCGTTGACGCCAAAGCCGAGCGGAGGCTGCGACGGGTGTCCACTACCGAGATGAGTGTGCAGTCGTTCCGTACGGTCGCGAACCTCGACGCGTTCGTCTCCGCCGATATCGCGTCATGTCGCCCCGATGTGGTGGTGACCGACTCGGCATGCTTCTGGGGCAAGCTGACCGCCGCCAAGCACGGCCTGCCCTGGGTGTGCTCCACCACGACGTTCGCGTTCAACGAGCACTCGTCCAAATACATGAGCCACAGCGCCTCGGAGCTGGCCGATCTGGTACTGGGTCTTCCGCGCCTCAATCGCGAGATTCGCAGGCTGCGGCCCCTGGGCTACCGGGTGAAGAGCGCCCTCGACATCGTGAGGAACAAGCCTGACGACGATACCATCGTCTATACCTCGCGGACGTTCCAGCCTTGCTCCGAGACGTTCGACGATGATCACTACCGCTTTGTGGGCCCGTCGGTACGTGACGTGGCTCCGAGGGAAAAGGGCGGCCGTCCACTCGTCTATGCCTCGCTTGGCACGGTGATCAACGACCGTCCGGGCTTCTACCGCACGCTCATAGACGCGCTGCGCGGCTCTGGCGCGGACCTTCTCATCTCCTGTGGGACGGCGTTCGACCTGGCGCAGCTGGGCGAGCTGCCCGACAACGTGCGCGTCGAGCCGTACGTGGACCAGATGGAGGTGCTCTCGCGGGCGAGCCTGTTCGTCACCCACTGCGGCATGAACAGCGCGTCGGAGGGCATGTGGATGGGGGTCCCCGAGCTGCTCTTCCCGCTGACGGGCGAGCAGCGAGCCGTGGCGCGGCGTGTCGCGGAGGTTGGCGCGGGCAAGCCTCTCGAGGAGGCGGTGGCGAGGGACAGCGCTGCACTGCGCAGGACGATACTCGCCGCGCTGTCAGATGAGCGGCTGCGCGAGGGGTCTGCAAGGATGCGCAAAGACCTGCGAGCCTGCGGGGGCCCTGCTGCGGCCGCAGACTTCATCGAGCAGGTCGCACGTCAGCAAGCGGAGGCTTAGGTCTTCTCGGTATATCACGGAGCACGCTTGCCTTACCTCGGATCGGTTTCTTTTGGCGAAGTGGAATCCTACGGGAGAAGGACGACGAACGGCCCCTCACGGAGCCGTTCGTCTCGCAATCACCTGTTATCTATATCTAAGCTCAATCAATCCCGTTGTAATTCGCGATGATCTTATCGCAGGCGTCCGAGAACCAGCACCACTCGTCATCTTCGTACGTGCTGCCGCATGAGTAGTGGTGGACGTCCTTGCATCGATGGTTGCCGATGAAGTGCAGCGAAAACGGCAACAAGGTCGCTCCCTCTTCAGCATGGGTTGCATAATGGAGATAGGAAAAACCCTGAGAGCGCGGAGGTCCGTAATGGAAGACGCTGGCATGCACGAGCATCCGCATCACCACCACGAGCATCACCATGACGAGCCGATGACCCAGGAAGATGCCGTTCAGGCGCTCCTCATGCTCGGGCAGGCAGCGCTCGATGCGAACGATCACGATGCGGCGATCGAGGCCTACGCCAGCGCGCTGAAGATCGAGCCCAACGAGACCGCAGCCTTCAACCTGGGTAGCCTCTATGCGCGCGGCCTCGGGGTGAGGCGCAACTACCTCGAGGCGGCCAAGCACTTCCACCAGGCGGAGCTCCTGGGCAACGAGATGGCCGGCAAGCTCTGCGGAAAGTGCATGTACGACTACATCCATCAGGGCTTCGACGGCAGGAAACCGTCGGATGTCTATGCTGCGATGGCCGTGTTCGTGACGATGGTCTATCCCGAGGCCGAGAACAGCGGCCAGGAGATCGCAACCGGCCTCTTCGCCATCGCGAGCACCCACTTCAGCAGGGAGGAGTACGCGGAGGCGGCCAAGGTCTTCCGCGCCGGCGCGGAGTTCGCGAACGACGGGCTCGCGCAATACTACCTCGGGTCGCTCTACAACGCGGGAGCCGGCTTGGAGCAGAACGACCTCGCCGCCCTGTACTGGATCGACCGCGCCGTGGACAACGGCGCTGCGGGCATCGCGACCCAGGATCGCGATGCAATGCTCGAAGCCTTGCGGCAGGAGCGCTCCGACCAGGAGTTCTACGAGATGGTCGCGACGCTGGTTGAGTGGTGCGAGAACGGCTCGCCCGATGTTCCCCTCGACCACGACAAGGCAGCGTATTGGCGGGAGCTCGTTTCGTAAGGGGACCCCGGATGAACGGATATCATGCCAAGTACCGCGAGAAGCTCCGCACCCCCGAGGAGGCCGTGCGCGTGGTCAAGAGCGGGGACTGGGTCGACTACATCGCAAACGTCTGCTTCCCCACGCTGCTCGACCGTGCGCTCGCCAAGCGCAAGGACGAGCTGCTCGACGTGAAGTTCCGCGGCAGCCTGAGCTTCGGCCCCATCGAGGTGGCGGAGGCGGATCCCACCCGCGAGCACTTCTGCTACAACAGCTGGCATTTCTCGGCCTATGAGCGCAAGCTCTCCGACCGCGGGCTCTGCAGCTTCATCCCCATGCTCTTCAGCCGCAATGGCGAATACTACAAGCACTTCCTCGATGTGAACGTGGCCATGATGGCCGTCGCCCCGATGGACAAGCACGGCTACTTCAACCTCTCCTGCGCGACCGGCGTGGCGAAGGCCATCCTCGATAAGGCGGACATCGTCATCCTCGAGGTCAACGAGCATCTGCCCAAGATCTGCGGAGGATTCGATCAGGTCATCCATATCGACGAGGTCGACTACGTGGTGGAGGGCGAGCATCCCGAGCTTCCCCAGTTCCCCATCATGGAGGCCAGCCCCGAGGAGATCAGGATGGCCGACTACATCTTGGAGCACGTGCGGGACGGCTCCTCTCTCCAGCTGGGCATCGGCAGCCTGCCCAACGTGGTCGGCGCGCGCCTGGCCGAGTCCGACCTCAAGGACCTCGGCATGCACACCGAGCTCTGCGGCGATGCCTACTATCGGCTCTTCAAAGCCGGCAAGCTCACCAACAAGGCCCTGAACGTCCACCGCGGGCAGGGCATGACCGGCATGGTCTTCGGCACGAAGGAGCTCTACGAATGGGTCGATGACAACCCGACGGTGGTCATCGCACCGCTCACCTACGTGAACGACGTGCGCGTGATCGGCAGCATCGACAACGTGGTCTCGATCAACAACTGCGTGGAGGTCGACCTGTACGGGCAGATCAGCTCCGAGAGCCGCAGCAC
>CAMOLV010000187.1 GCA_946619045.1 uncultured Coriobacteriales bacterium
CGTGCCAACAGGGTTCCGCAACCGCCAAACCATGCGCTTCGAGCGTACTGGGCTGGGCATTCCGACGCAGAGTCAAACCGCTATCCCTATAATTGACAGCGGAATGATTCCAAAACGGAAAAGAGCGATCATGAAGTGCGGTTTCTGGCATCTAGCGGCAGCGATGATTCTCAGCGCTGCTTTGGCGGCATGCGGGCCGCAGGCTGCGCAACCGGAAGATGGCGCCGGCTTGGATACGAAGCCGGAGAAGCTCGAGGAGCCGCTCGTCCCGGAGGCCGAGGACGATTCCGAAGAGGCTGCCGAGGGCCCCGCGCCAGCGGAAGCTCCCGCGCCTGCGGAAGATGCCATCGAAGCGCAGAATCCCTGGCTCGGCACCTGGCGAAGCGACAACGGCGAGAGCCTGGTTGTGACCGCCGTCTCCGACGAGGGCATCTCGGTCACCTACAACGGCTGGACTGCAAGCGGCGACAGCCTCTTCCACAGCGACTACGAGATGGCGTTTCAGGACGCCGAGCATCTCGTGGCCAGCGCTCCGACAGGCCAGTCATGGGACTACGTGCTCCATCTCGAGGGCGATCAGATCCGCATGGAGAGCCGCTATCCCGACCGCTTCTTCTTCCGCGAGGGCGAGGTTTCTCCCCATGAGCCGTTCTACGGCATCTGGTGCTTTGCGTCGAAAGACGAGCAGGAAGCGCAACAGGTTGCCGATAATTACCGTCAACAGGGGATCGACGCGCAGGTCTTTCTCACGACCGACTGGTCGAACCTCAATTCGGAGCCGTGGTATGTGGTGTCTGCGGGCACCTATCGCACCGAGGGCGAGGCCGATCAGGCGCTCGCTGCGGTGCAGTCCGTACAACCGGACGCCTACATCAAGCATTCTGGCGATTGGCAGGGATAGTCAACCTGAAAGGGAGGGCGCTCATGGCAGAGCGTATGCGCAACTTCGCTAAAATCGGAGACCGCTATGGCGTGGAGCTGTCGGAGGTTTGGGAGAAGTACAAGTGGGGCAGCTATTACGAGGATGAGTACTTCATCGAAGATGATGCTGCCGCCGGCCAAAAGAAGAGCCTCTTTGGCAAGTACTCCTTTGTCGATGATGCAGATGCCTTTTTCGGAGCGCTTGACCAGCGCATGAATCAGGTCCGCTCGGTGCTGGATGACGCTGGAGCTCGCTATGAGGAAGATTGCTCCTACGATTACACCAGCGGCTCGGGGAAGATCGCCCGTTATGTGTCCAAGAAGAGAAGGCTGGATTTCACGTTGGGCAACGGGAACCGGAGAGGCTTCGTCAGAAGCGCGTGTGCCGTCACGCGCTCTGTCGCGATCGAACAACTCCGATCGCTTTCGTTGCGCAAGTTCGAATCGCCGAGCGAGCGGCTCACTGCGAAGATGCAGAGCAAACTCGTCAGGGATACCCTGTGGGTTCTGCGCGATGAGAAGCACTCGCGGCCTTCGGAAGAGGTCGATCTTCGGATCGAGTTCTCCGGCGCGGCCATCTGTGTAGGGAAGAACGGCGAGGATTTCGAAGATAATATTTTTGCGATGTGCTCCTTCACCGACTCAAGCTACGACATGTCGTCTTTTCCGATCAAGTGGGGTCTTATCAAGGTTGCCCTCGAAGAGATGTTGGCTGCCATCGATGGTATCGGGTTTCCCGCCGCGGTTGAGATTAACGACCTGCGAAATATCGAGGACAGCTATGGAGATCTCGTCCCCACCGTGTGTCTCAGGGTCTATTTCGGCTGAGACATTTCTCTAGAAGGCAGGCACAGCATGGCAACCATGATTCCATCGGACGGACCGCGCGAGTTTCTCCCCGAATCGCGGGAGGACGTCGTCTGGGATGCGCTCGCCGACAAGGACAAGCTCCCGAACGACTACTACGTGATCCACAGCATGCACCTGCTGTCTGCGGATGAGGACGGCATGCTGCACGAGGGCGAGGGCGACTTCGTCATCTTCCACCCGCAGAAGGGCATCATGGTGATCGAGGCCAAGGCGGGCAAGGGCATCAGCTACACCGACGGCAAGTGGTACTACGGCAGCGGCCATCTCATCCACAACGGCGAAGGCCCGTACGTGCAGGCGCGCAAGACGGTCCACAAGCTCGAGGGCGTGTTCCGCGACCGCGGCCTCAAGAAGCTGCTGGATAAGACCAAGATCCACTCCGCGGTGTGGTTCTTCGACCTCGAGCGCCAAAAGTTCGCAGGTCTCGACCTGCCCGCCGAGAAGGGCCCCGACGATCGCACCCGCTCCATCACGCTCTTGAAGGAGGACCTCGACGATCCGCAGGTGGCCATCGAGCGGATCTTCTCGCTGGGCACGAGCGGCAAGGCCGAGACCACCCTCACCGACCGTGAGGCTGCCATCGTGTTCCGCAAGGTCATCAGCCCCACGTTCAACATCGTGGCGAGCCTCGCCGACATCGAGCGCGACAACCAGGAGCGCCAGTTCCTCAGGCTCCTCGACGGCCAGAAGAAGGTGCTCGACTTCATCGCCGACGAGGGATACGTGGCGATCCAGGGCCTCTCGGGCACGGGCAAGACGCTCGTGGCGACCGAGGAGGCGCGCCGCATGGCCGAGGACGGCAAGCGTGTGCTGTTCCTGTGCTTCAACGCGCTCTTGCGCGACGAGCTCGAGAACACGCTGGCCGACGTGTCAGAGGTGAAGGTGCAGACGCTGGCAGCGTTCTGCCAGGAACTTGCCGGGGGCATGGAGAGCAAATATCACCCTGCGCTCTGCGAGCGGCTCGCCGACTACGAGCAGGACGGCGACTTCCCGTACGACTGCGTGATCATCGACGAGGCGCAGGACTTCGGCTTCGAGGGTCTGGTGGAGTTCGGGTTCTTCGAGACCCTGCGCGCGATCACGGCCGCGCGCGGCGGATCGTTCTTCGTGTTCTACGACCCCAACCAGCGCGTGCAGGCGACGGCGCTTCCGCCGGCCCTGCTCGAGGCTGACACGCGCCTGACGCTGCGTGTGAACTGCCGCAATACACGCGAGATCGCCCTCTGCAGCCAGTCTGCCGTCGGCCTCGAGATGCCCGCGCGCTACCTCGAGATGAGCGTCGACGGCGAGCGTCCGCGCATGTGCTTCTCGCCGCAGGGCAGCAAGGCCGCGGTGGAGCTCGTGCGGGCGGAGATCTCGCGCATGAGGAAGGCGGGTGCGAAGAAGATCGCGGTCCTGAGCTGCACGAACGGCAGGTATCCGAGCATGACCGAGCAGGATGCGGGCGTGCCCGTCTACACCGCGCGGCGGTTCAAGGGACTCGAGGCGGACGGTATCGTGCTGATCGACGTGGATGCTTCGAGCTGGCTCGACGACAACAACCTGGTGGCCGAGCCGGGCGG
>CAMOLV010000188.1 GCA_946619045.1 uncultured Coriobacteriales bacterium
GCGTGAATAGGCTGCGAACAGAAGGGCGATCGTCTATGCATCCCCATGCCCATGGTGGTGATGGTGGTGGCTCTCGGCCGACATCGCCGGCTCGGTGGCCACGCATACGAGCTTGCCATGGCGAACGCCCTTGGTGCCGAGCAGCTTGTCGGCGAGGGCATGCACGGATGCGCTCGAGCCTCTCACGGCCAGCGTCTCGAGGCAGTTGCCATGATCGAGATGCACGTGCATCTTCGAGATGACCACGTCCAGGTGCTCGTGCTGGATCTCGTCGAGAAGTTGAGACAAACCCTGCTGATGATGGTTGTAGACCATGGTGATCGAGCCCACGACCTCGACGTCGGGAGACTCGAGGTCCTCCTCGACCAGCCGCTCGCGGATGAGGTCGCGTACCGCCTCGGAGCGGTTCGCGATGATGCCGCGGCGTGCCGACAGCTCGTCGAACTGCTCGAGCATCGACTCGGGCATCGCCACCGAGAACCTCACAAGATCGCTCGCCATGTTTCCGCTCCGTTCCCGATTCGCATTCGTTCTAGTAACACGAATCTCAAAAGAGTATTATTTCCCCAGACTCGAAAAACTGCAGCGATTGGAGCTCCATGCACATTCCCGAGAACTACCTCAGCCCCTCGACCTGCGCCGTCCTCGACATTGCGATGGTGCCCATCTGGGCGGCCGCCGTCAAGAAGGTGCGCGAGACGGTACCGCGCGAGAAGATGCCGCTCATCGGAATCGCCGCAGCGTTCTGCTTCCTTTCCATGATGTTCAATATACCGCTTCCCGGCGGCACCACCGGCCACGCCGTCTGCGGAACGCTCATCGCCATCCTCTTCGGGCCCTGGTCGGCGTGCCTCGCGGTAAGCATCGCGCTCATCATCCAGGCCGTGTTCTTCGGCGACGGCGGCATCCTCGCCATCGGCGCCAACTGCTTCAACATGGCGTTCGTCCTGCCCATGGTGGGCTATGCCATCTACAAGGCCATCAGCAGCCGCGTCGAGGGTCGCAAAGGCGAGCTCATCGGCGCCGGCGTGGGCTCCTACATCGGCCTCAACGCCGCCGCGCTGCTCGCCGCCGTCGAGTTCGGCATCCAGCCCATGCTCTTCACCGATGCATCGGGCGCCGCGCTCTACTGCCCCTATCCCCTCTCGGTCTCCATCCCTGCGATGATGCTCGGGCACCTCACCGTGGCAGGTCTCGCCGAGGTGGGCTTCACCGTGGGCATCCTCGCCTTCCTGCGCGCTACCGTGCCGAGCTTCGGCATCGAGACGACAGGGCAGACCGGCGGCGCAGCCCCCGCGATCGGCCTCGTGGCCGCGCTCATCGCAGCCTGCCCGCTGGGTCTTCTCGCCACGGGCGACGCATGGGGCGAGTGGGGCCTCGAGGACCTCGCTCAGATGGTGGGCTACGAGCCCGCCGGCCTCGCAACCGGTTGGGAGTGGTCCGCGTTCATGCCCGACTACACCGTAGGCGCCCTTCCCGAGTGGGTGGGCTACATCGTATCGGCCATCATCGGCGTCGCGTTGCTCGTGGTGATATTCCGCCTTGCAGCGAACGCGATGAAGCCCACGGTCAGCTTCGACTAGCGCATGGCGGAGCCCAACGAAACAGATATCCCCAGCTGGCTCGCAGCTCCCCAGGGCTACGAGCCCCTTCATGACCGAAGCACGTTCGCGGGCAAGAGCATGCTCTCGATCGCGGCGGTGCTGCGCCAGCTGCGCCTGGACGACGGCAGGTCGTCGCATCTCTCCCCCACCGCACCCGTGAAGCTCGCGCTCGCGCTGGGCGCCATTATCCTGAACTCGCTCGCAGCGAACATCATGGTCACGCTCGTGCTGCTCGCGTTCGTGCTCGTGCGCGCCATGTTCCTTCCGGGAAAAGCGCTCGCGCGTGCCGCCGCAGTGGCCTGCACAGCGGCGCTGCTCGCCTTCATGCTCGCATTGCCGGCAGCGCTTCTGGGACAGCCCTCGTCCGCCCTGCGCCTGGGCGTGAAGGCGCTCGCCTCAACCGGCCTCGCCATGGAGGTCGCGCTCACCACGCCCGCAGGCGAGCTCACGGGGGCCCTGCGCGCCTTCCGCATACCCAACCTCGTGATCATGACCATCGACCTGGCGCTGCGCAACATCGTGCGCCTGGGCGATTGCGCGCTCGAGACGCTCACCGCCCTCACCATGCGCAGCGTGGGCCGCGATGCCGACAAGCGCTCCTCGATGGGCAGCGTGGGCGGGACGCTCCTCGTGCGCGCGTCGAAGGCCTCGCAGGACACCTACGACGCCATGCGCTGCCGCGGCTTCGAGGGAAGTTACGACAGGCGATCCACCGCGCGCCTCCGCATGGCCGACATCGCCTGGATCGCAGCCTTCGTCCTGTTCCTGCTGCTATTCCTCAATCTGGAGGGAATCGTCTGATATGGCCCACACCCACGAGACAGAGGCGCTCCACAACCCGCATGGCAACGCCGCGGCAAAGCGCCCGCTCATCGCGTTCGACGATTACTGCTTCGCCTACGAGCAGAACATCGCATTGCGCCACATCACGCTCGAGATCGACGAGGGCGACTGCGTGGTGCTCATGGGCGACAACGGGTCGGGCAAGTCGACGCTGCTCAAGGCCATCTGCGGCCTCATCCATCCCCAGCAGGGCAGCTATCTCTTCGACGGCGCGAAGGTAAGCGAGCAGGTCATGCGCGACGCGACGTTCGCGAAGCGCCTGCATGCACGCGTGGGATTCATCTTCCAGGACAGCGATGCCCAGCTCTTCTGCCCGAGCGTGGAGGACGAGATCGCCTTCGGACCGCGCCAGATGGGGCTCTCCGAGGAGGAGGTCTCGCGCCGCGTGGACGACACGCTGGCGCTTCTCGGCATCGAGGCACTGCGCGGGCGTGCACCGTGGACATTGTCGGGCGGCGAGAAGAAACGCGTGGCGATCGCCTGCGTGCTCAGCATGAATCCCGACGTCTACTGCTTCGACGAGCCGCTCGCCGGCCTCGATAAGAAGACGCAGGATTGGCTCATGGGCTTTCTGCAGCAGCTCAAGGCTGCGGGCAAGACGCTCGTCATCGCCACGCACGACCAGTCGCTCGCCGATGCGCTGGCGGATTACTTCGTCTACATGGGCGAGTACCACGGCTACGACGACCGGCCCCACACCCACATCAACCTATGAAAAAGAATGGGACGGCCTAGTTCCGCCACGCACCCTTTCCGATTTCATTAATCGGGTTGCCCATCGATGCATTTCCGATTCGATAGGATCATTGCAAGCTATTTGCCTGCGGTTTTATAAAAGCGGTGCATTTCTCCACCGAGAAGTGCACCGCTTGTTTAACTCCTTATCTGACAAAAAGAACCGTCCCC
>CAMOLV010000189.1 GCA_946619045.1 uncultured Coriobacteriales bacterium
AGCAAACCTGTCCCTCTGGCAGGAAAGCGATTTACCCGCGCGCTGACGGATTAGGCGAGGACGGCGAGGACCTCGTCACGGGTGGGCATGGCGGGGATGGCGCCGCGCTTGCGCACGCACAGCGACGCGACGGCGTTGCCGAAGCGGGTGAACCCGGCCGCATCCTCGAGCTTGATGTCGGCGGGCGCGAGGCCGCTCTCGACGAACGCGGCGAGGAAGCCGCCCCAGAAGGAGTCGCCGGCACCGGTGGTGTCGACCGCGTCGACGCGGAAGCTCGGGACGATGCAGGAGCCGTCGTGCGTGGCGACGAAGGCGCCGTCGGCGTCGAGCGTGACGCACACCACCGAGGCGCCGCCCTCGAGCAGGGCCTTGGCGGCAAGCTCGGGCTCGGTCTCGCCGGTCATGAGCGGGCACTCCTCGGCGGAGATCTTGATCAGGTCCATCATAGGGGCGATGGAGCGCATCTGCTCTGCTGCGGCCTCGGCGCTCTCCCACAGGCTGGCGCGATAGTTGGGGTCGTACGACAGCACGCTGCCGGAGGCCTTCGCGCACTCGAGCGCCTTGAGGGTTGCGGAGCGGGCGGGCTCGTCGGTCAGCGAGAGCGAACCCACATGGAAGACCTTGCAGCCCTCGATCAGGTCAAGATGCAGATCCTCGGGAGCAAGCTGGGTGTCTGCGCCGGGCTTGCGGGCAAACGAGAAGGAGCGGTCGCCGTTCTCGTCGAGCGCGACGAAGGCGAGCGTGGTGAAGAACCCGGGGTCGGAGACGAGGCCGGAGCAGTCGATGCCGGCAGCCTCGAGGGTCTCGCGCAGGAACGCGCCGTGCATGTCCTCGCCAACCTTGCCGATGAACGCAACGTCATGACCGAGGCGCTTGAGGGCCACGAGCACGTTGGCGGGAGCGCCGCCAGGGTTGCGCTCGAAGAGCTTCTGGCCGGATGCGGAAGTGCCGGCGTCGGTAAAATCGATGAGGACTTCTCCAAGAGCGGTGACTACGGGCATCTGTTACTCCTATCGTCTCAATGGACTTTCCAAACTCGCTTGCAAGCACTTAAAACTGCAGGTAAACTCGCATATTACGACAATAGCAGAAACCCGCGGTGTATACATTGCAAATGCACACATCGGTGCGTTCTAGATGCACAAAATGCTATTTTCCATATGATAGAATGCTCGTAATCCGAAAGAGGGAACCCATGGCCAACAAGGTCACCATCCAAGATATTGCCGACGAACTCGGCCTCTCGCGCAACACTGTCTCGAAGGCGCTCAACGGCGCCGACGGACTTGCAGACGCAACGCGCGACCGCATCATCGGCAAGGCCATGGAGATGGGTTACAAGCAGTTCGCCTACGCGCAGCTCGTCATGCAGCGCGGCGAGGGCGTGGAGGCGCCGCTCCCCATCGAGGGCGACAAGCGCGAGATCGCAGTCCTCTCCACCGCCTACCTCGCTGCGCCGCACTTCTCGTCCCTCATGCTCGACGCGCTCCAGAACGAGCTCTCCCATATGGGCCTCACGCTCAACAGCCATCGCGTCTCGCAGCTCGACCTCGCCAACCACACGCTTCCGGCCACGCTGGACCTGAGCCGCGTCGCGGCAATCGTCTGCATCGAGATGTTCGATTGGGACTATGACCAGATGGTCTGCGCCCTCGACGTGCCCGTGCTGTTCGTCGACGGCCCTGCATGCGTTCGTGGCGAGTCCCTCCCCTGCGACCAGCTCTACATGGAGAACATCACGCAGGTCATGCGGCTGGTCAACGATATGCTCGACAAGGGATACCGACGCATCGGCTTCGTGGGCAATTGGACGCACTGCCAGTCGTTCTTCGAGCGCTACACGGCGTTTCGCCTGGCCATGGTGATGGCAAACGTGCCCGTCGACGAGAAGCTCTGCATCCAGCACAACTGCATCCCCGAGATCAAATCGAACGTGGCCTCGCTTGACGAGCTTCCCGATCTCTTCGTCTGCGCCAACGACTTCGTGGCGCTCGATCTGCTTCAGGCACTGCACGAGCTGGGATACGAGGTGCCGCGCGACGTGATGATCGCCGGCTTCGACGACTCCGCCGAGTCGCGCCGCTCGATGCCCAAGCTCACCACCATCCACACCCACACGCAGGTCATGGCCTTCTCAGCCATCCAGCTCCTGCGCACGCGCATCAAGGAGCCGTCGCTCTACTACCGCAGGCTCTATACCGAGACCGAACTGGTCTACCGAGATTCTACGAGACGGGACTAGCCCGTCAGAAGGGACGTGATATATGGCAAACTTCTTCTCGTACGATAGCAGGTTCAGCCACATCGCGTTCCGTGTCGCATACGGATGCTTCCTCAACCTCCTGTGGTTCGTCGCGAGCATCCCCATCTTCACCATCGGCGCCTCGACCACCGCGCTCTACGCCGTCGCCCTCAAGATCGCCGCGAACGAGGAGGGCGACGTCTTCATCCAATTCAGGGACGCCTTCTTCCGCAACTTCAAGCAGGCGACGGTCATCTGGCTCATCCTGCTCGCCGTGGGCATCCTGCTGGGCACCGACATCTACATCCTGATCCACCTGCGCAATGCCACGACCGGCGCCGTCGCGGTGGTTCTCACGATCGCGCTCGCCATGGTGATCGCGGCGTGCGTCGTGCTGGCCATCATCCTCATGTTCGTGTTCCCGCTCATCGCTCGCGTCGAGAACACCAACTGGAACATGATCAAGAACTCCCTGCTCATCGGCACGCACTACCTGTTCTGCACCATCCTCGTCTTCGCCGTCCATGCAGTCATGGCGATCGCTATCATCGCGGTCTTCACCCCGCTGATCGTGCTCGGCGAGGGCTTCGTGGCCATCATCAGCGCCTACATCATGCTTCCCGTCATGAAGGCCGTCTCGAAGACGCCCGAGGAACTCGAGCAGATCGCCGAGATCGAGCGCGTCGAGAAGATCAGGCAGGAAGCCCGCGAATCCGTCGAGCGCAAGGCTGCGGAGAAGGACTCATGAAGCTGCCCGAGAAGGAGCGCGAGTTCAACCGCAACGCATTCCGGGAGATGAGCATCCTGGAGAAGGCGGACTATATCTTCGCCTACTACAAGCTCCCGCTCGTCATCATCGGCGTCGTGATCACGGCGCTGGTGACCGTCGTCTACCATGCCATCACCGATAAGGAGGCCGTGGTCTACACGGCCTACTGCAACATCGTGCCCAACGAGACGGCCGACGCGACGCTGACCGACGGGTTCATCGAGCACATCGGGGCCGACTCGAAGGAGTACGAGGTCGTCGCCTACCACGAGCTCTACATCTCGACCGACGACAGCCTCCAGAACCACCAGTACGCCTATGCGTCCAAGCTCAAGCTGCT